>WAON01000116.1 GCA_015521265.1 Desulfurococcales archaeon | reverse complement strand
GTATATATTAATATACATGATATAGAGGAAGGCATGAAACACCCCTTCGACGAGGGCCGGGGATACCTTTTCTCTAGGATTGTTAGGCTTATAGCCCAGGGATACGAGTATGACTGGAGTAACGACCAGCTAGACATGATCGCTAAGAAGCTTGGAAAAGCCATTCTTAAACCAGCTATTGAAAGCCTTAAGAAGAGGAGTAACGGTGGATTAATAGCTGCATCCTACACCCTAGTATTCCCTGACTATAGGAGTTTTGAGGAATACCTAGAATACATGGAGTCCCAGGGGATCGATACTATAACGAGGATCATAGAGGAGAAGCCGAGCGGTGAACTAGTAGTCGAGCTGTTAAAGGTTAAAGATACACACGACGTATACGGTAAAATATTGAAAACGGGTCTCTCACCACTAGACTAGGCTTTTGGAGGAGTTATTAGAATGAGTGAGGAAGAGTATTGTAAAAAGTATCCATGCTTCAAGATCGGTGTTGATCATAGGGGTAAGAAATACGCGGTATTCCTAGTTACATCGGATAACGTATTCACACACGTACCCGTGGAAAGGATTAGGGAGGCTTTAAAGGAGATCGATGAGCTAGAGAGGAAGCACTACCGGGAGGCTAGGGGTAGGGATGTAGATTATATTGCCGAGGAAATACTTGGTCTAGAAATACTCGAGGAGGAAGAGTAGGATTAGATTATATGGGCTTAACGACATAATTATACGTGTCGCTACAAATTAATGATTGGAGGGCTTGATAGATATGGATCTAGAGATCAAGCATACTTCCCGAGTAATATATGCTCGACTGCCGGATAACTCTAAAGCATTCATTAGGTACAGGGTTGAAGGCAACGTTATGAAGCTCCTTGAAACCTATACGCCGCCGCAACATCGTGGTAAGGGTATCGCACGTAAATTAATGGATTACGCTGTAGAAATGGCTAGGAAGAATAAATGGTTGATCGAACCCATATGTAGCTACTCGGTATACTACTTCATTAAGCACCCGGAGCATCGAGACCTACTAGTCCCGGAGATCAGGGAGCTAGGCGAGGAGGGGTTGAAAGAATTGTTTAAGAAGAGGCTTGAAGAAGAAAAGCAGAAAGACTAGGCTCTGCGGGCTTCCCTTAAAGCTTCCTCGAGGATCTCTAGTCCCTTCTCGGCTTCCTCCCTCGATATTATGAGTGGTGGTATTAGCCGGATACTGCTCTTACCGCAGCCTAGTAGTACTAGTCCTTTCTCCAATGCTTTCCTTAGAATAACCGATCTCTTCTTGGGATCGGGCTTCTTGGACTCCTTATCCCTAACGATCTCTATAGCGTGGGCTAGTCCGAGGCCCCTCGCATCACCGATAAACTCGTATTCATCCAGCCATTCTCTAAGCCTCTTCTTAAACAAGGGTTCTAGTTCCTTAACGTGTGGTAGTAGCTCCTTAATAATATCTAGTGTTTTAGAAGCTGCTACAACTGCTAATGTGTTCCCGCCGAAGGTATTACTATGCATCCCCGGCTCCCTGAAGTCTAGTTCTGCCCTGTAAATCGTCGCACCGATCGGGATCAAGCCCCCGCTGAGGCTCTTAGCAAGGCTTACAACATCCGGCTCTACACCGAAATGATTTATAGCCAGCATCTCGCCGGTACGGCCCAGGCCCATTTGTACCTCGTCATCAATGAATAATATGCCGTGCTCTTCTAGTAGTTTCTTAAGCTTTTTGAAGAAGCTTTTCGGAGGTATAACGTATCCGCCCTCACCCTGTATAGGCTCAGCTATAACAGCAGCTACTTCATCCGGCGGGACTAGTTTATCCAGGATATACTCCTCGATGTAGTCGATAACCCTATTAACTAGTTCATCAGGCATGGAGTAGCCATCAATACCCCATGGGTTCCTATAGGGGTTCGGGTATGGTACATGTATTGCTCCAGGCATCCATGGGAAGAACCCTTTCCGGTGAACTGGTTTACTAGCGGTTAATGCGAGTGATCCAAGTGTTCTGCCGTGGAAGGCTCCGAGGAAGGCTATGATGAACTTCCGGCCAGTAGCCTGCCTTACAAGTTTTAAAGCAGCCTCGTTAGCCTCCGTACCGCTGTTAGCATAGAAGACTTTACGAGGCCTCCCCCCTGGAATGATCCCTACTAGCTTCTCTGCAAGCATTACTTGGTAGGGGTTATAGAAATCAGTGCCGGCAGCATGGCCTAACCTATGTAATTGCTCCATTACAACCTTGATCACTTCAGGATGGCTAGGATAGCCTAGATTATTAACGCTAATACCGCTCGAGAAATCCAGGAACTTGTTACCATCGACATCGTACAGGTATACTCCCTCCCCCCTCTCAATAACTAGGGGCAAGGCTTCGGGATCATGTGTTGTAGTAGCAATAACCCTATGATGCCGCTCAATCCACTCCCTTGCTCGAGGACCGGGAAAGCTTTTCTCAGCCATTAAATACCACCACGATAAGAAAATGTCTAGCATAAAATAAAAACATATTAGGAAGCCGATAGGGTTTTACTAGGATTCTTTCCTCTAGCCGTTACATGTATGCTCTCGAAGTGGTATATGCTCCAAGAATAACTGCTATAAACCATGTTTCAAGGAATAAGTAACCGAGATCGATCCCGTTAATGCTTGATGTGAATAGCCATGCAACACCTATAATATAGGCTATCAGGGTTACGATTCCATGTAGCATCCCGGCCCTCCTAACCTTTTCATTACCCCCGCTTATCTTCATCCAGCCAGTTGGTAGGGGGAGCCAGTCGAAGAAAGCTGCTATTAGGAATAAGATTTTATAATTATATGT
>WAON01000115.1 GCA_015521265.1 Desulfurococcales archaeon | reverse complement strand
GTCTGTCCACGTATTACTAGTGAGACTAGTTTCTTACGGCCTGGCCGGCCTGGTTTGTAGTAGTGAGTCATTTCACTTGCTCCTTCTTCCTCCATACAGCCGGGTATATTCCGGTTTTCATGTAAACCCTCCTAGTCTTTACCACGATGCCCCTGCTCATTTCTTTTATCTCTTCAGCATTCTTCAATGCGGTTCCTAGAGCTACTAGTTCACCTTTTAATGTGAGTATTGCTACTTTCTCATTCTTCCTAACATCGCTTGTAAGCCTCGCTATACCTGGTACTGCTAGGTTTGCTCCATGAGCTATTGCGTCTACTGCTGTATCCCTTATCACTATCTTCGGTATATGGGCTATAGCAGTTTCAACTGGTAATACTACGTGCCTTAACAACCTCTCATCACCCTCCCTCCTCCAAAGGTATAGGGCTTCACTTACATCCTGCATTTTTACGAGTGTCTCGTCTTCGTGGTATGGGCCTGTACGCGTCCTCCTCAACTCCCTCATGTGTGCTCCTACTCCGAGGATTACCCCTATATCGTGTGCTAGCTTCCTCATATAAGTTCCCGCTTCGCAGCTAACCCTTAATAATGCATACCTTCCATTATATTCTAACAACTCTATATCGTAAATTGTCCTCTTCCTAATAGTTCGTTTAACGCTTGACCTGAGCGGTGGACGCTGATAAATTGTCCCCTTGAAGTATTCTACTACACTCCTAAGCTTATCCTCATCGACGGGGCTGTGTAGCTGCATTACCATAACGTATTCCTTAACAGTATGTATAACGTTGCCTATTACCTTCGTAGAATTCTCGAGTCCAACAGGTAATACACCCGTAACCTTCGGATCCAGCGTTCCACCATGCCCCGCACGGTTTAACCCGAACATTTTCTTGATCCATGCAACTACTTCATGGCTAGTGGGCCCCGGCGGTTTATCTAGGTTTATCACACCATTAACAATATGCTCCTTGATCGGTCTCTGATACGGTAGTACTCCGTATTCGGGACTAGTGTCTTCCTCCCTTAGGATTATCCATTCGATACTATAACCTGCTCTCCTAGTTATTTTCTCGATAAACCGTATACCCTTCTCGGCAAGGCTCAAATTATTACACCACTATGATGTAGAGAACTGTTATTTGCGGGATAAAAACCTAGTTAATGAATAATTGGTCTATACGTAGCGCTATATTAACCATTATATTGGTGAGAGCTTAGGCTTAACGATTTCCTTCATAAACTCGGTTAAGCCTTCCTCTGCAATTGCTTTTAATACTTCTTCATCGCTAGCTCCACGCTTGATCTTAATTGTTTTATCCAGTGGCTCGATATGCTTGATGTTAACCCTCCTCCTCTTAACGCCTGTCAGACTCTTCGGCCCAGTTATTAATACGAAGTTTTCATCAATTATATCCACTATTACGCATTTCCTACCAGCTTCCCTACCCGCGACTTTTAAGCATATTCTTCCAATCTCGATCGCCGGCATTTAAACCACCATCTACTCTCCATTAGTCATTCTCTGTACGAGTTCTTTTTCCCTTTATCATATTTGTTGGACTTTAAAATTTTCCCTATACCTTCCCTGATCACCGAGAAGGTTTCATCGGGGTTCATCCTTGAAGTATCAACAACTATATCGAAGAAACCCGTATAGTCTGGTTCTAAACCGTAGTATTCTAGGAATCTGCGCATCTGGATGTATTCCCTCCTAATAGTTTCCCTCATTGCTTCCTCGAATGATTTACCATCCCTCTCCGCTATCCTAGCAATCCTAACGTTGAGGGGGGCGTTTACCAGTATTTTAACATCGGCTATGTCCATAAGGATCCATGCTGCGAGGTGTCCATCAATAACTATATTACCCTTCCCGGCTTCAATCCTCGTCCTCTTATCTATTTCGATATCTATAGATGGATCGCTAGCCGCGATCCTGCTAAGCTCTTCCAGGCTAACCCCCTTCTCCTCAGCGATCGACCTAAATATCATTCCCGCAGAGTGATAC
>WAON01000114.1 GCA_015521265.1 Desulfurococcales archaeon | reverse complement strand
TCTATCCTCTTAGTATCTATGGGCATACTTGCAATTATCTCGTATACTTCTCTTTCCTCATCGCTTGACAAATACTTCCACCAAACCAGCACTAAATAATACATATCATGATATACTGGGGCTTAAACAACTATAATACTAGACTACACTAAATAATAATTGCTTCATCAACTATATTAATAAAGAGCTTCTCCTCAGCTTTCCCTAGGACGTTGCTGGGGAGGAAGAGTAATAATTTGACATTGCCCGACTTCACTTCGTTGACTAGGGATACTGCTAGTGCTAGCTCTCTTACTAGTTTATAGGTTTTCTCTACGCCCATCGTATAAACTAGATCGGCTATGTCATCAATTATTATTAGCTTAGACTTCCCACCCTCTACCCTATCCTTAATAACGCTAGTAATTAGGAAGGGTTCTGCACCAACGATCCTAGACTCGATAACCAGTTCTTCCTCCCCCAATAACTTACGCTTACGGGAGAACCTGTCCGGTATACTAACTATTTTTGATGGAGTGACAACTAGTTCGTAAATACTCCTCAATTTTGACTCTTCAAATTCAACGCTAAGGGTTAGGAATAGGTAGTTTAGGATTAGCTTTGATACTAGGCCGAAGGGCTTTGTTATAAGGATTAATTCCTCAATGTTTCTAGTAAGGAATCGATCCATTACTTCGTAAAACTTCTTCCTCTTCTCAGCTTTTAAGAGGGATAGAGCACTAGGATAGTATAGTAGTATTACTCTCGGATTTGTATTTTCTTCTAATGGTGTTGTCGAGTTCTTAACGTGTTTTATTATAGAGCATAATGGAGCTATTGATATTATAATTAAGCCTAAACTAACAGTTAGGGACGTGTTGAGGATTTGTATTGTTTCCATAAAGGCTATCCATGGTAAATTATAGGTTAGAATTATCAACGGTATTAATACGTTACTCCACAGGGTGTTTCCGTTAAATAGGTAAAATAATATGTATATAAATATGCTTGAAGCAAAGTACATTCCTCCGACTAGATATTTTTCGACGATTAAAAAACCTGTTGTAATTATGACCGCTAGAATAATAGCGATTATGTGTAGTGGGAATAGAAAGAATTTATCAACATATAATCTAACACCGCTAACATGTATTTTAAGAATCAATACGATTAGGATTAATGATAGTATAGGTATTGTTGTTAAAATTAGGAATTTATACGGTTGAATAAAGGCTTCCACTATTAATAGCAGGGATAAGAAGGTGTAGACTGTTAGGATTATCTTTAAAATGTCTGGTATGTAAAGTATTTTCTTCAAATTGTTTTGTATCTTAACACTATATTTCACAGAGAGTACGGTGAGTATTATAGGTATTAACCACTCGGAAAAACATGGCCTAAACAAGATCATATGTTTCCAGCTCCGAACTTACACGGGGGTAGATCACTAGACTATTTTCTCGAATCTACCAGTAATCGGACCTATGAATTGGAAGCCTTCATCGGGGGTTACTTGAACAGCGTATGGTTCTCTTAGTGCACTTGATACCCTGGATTTTATTACTAGGAACCTTGTGAAGACTTTTCCACTCTCCTTCTCCCTTATGTGATCCATCATTATCAGGACATCGCTGAGGAATTCTCCTATCGCTAGGTGCGGGATCTGGGCGAATAATGGTAGTTCGTCTACTACTAGAAGCGTTATGTTTGAATCATATGTTTGTGCTACTAGTTGTGTTAAGAGTGTGCGTACTTCATCCATTTTTAGATAATGGGTTAACCCTGCAATACTATCAACTACTATATTCTTAATCTTATACTCACTCACATCTTCGAATACCTTCCTAACAAACCTTTGTATCGACTCTGGTGTTTGACCATAGATTGAGAGGAATTCATTCATTATGAGAATCCTCTTATTCAGCTGATCCATTAATTGTTCATAGAACTTGAATAATACGAAACGGGTCTTAATCGATATTAATGGTTCTGAAGTCGTTATGTATAATCCTCTCTCCCCCTTACTACCCCTGTATACTAGGTATTGCAGCGCGAATGTTGTCTTTCCAACGCCGGGGTTACCTATCACATAGACCAGTCCTGGCCTCGGGAAACCCCCTACTAGTACTTGATCGAATTCTTTAAACCCCGTATCAATCAGTTCTACGCGACCAGTTGAATCTACCACCTTTTTCACCTATATTCTATATAGTATTGTTTTGGTCTATTTATCTTATGTTCTCATCTAAGTCATCTATAACAATAATTATTCAAAACTTCTTACACCTATATCGAAACCATACCTTAGATTAATTCTTAAGCCTATACTAGACTTGTTTAAGATTATTATAGACAAGACCTTAGTAGCTAAGGGCACATATATTCTAG
>WAON01000113.1 GCA_015521265.1 Desulfurococcales archaeon | reverse complement strand
GTATTAATAGGTACAGACCCGGATACTGAGGGAGAAAAAATAGGTTACGATCTTAAAGTATTATTGGAACCATATACTAGGAAGATACTGCGTATAGAATTCCACGAGGTAACCCGTAAAGCAATCCTTAACGCTTTAAAGAATCCTAGGGAATTTGATTTAAACCTGGTAGAAGCTCAGATTGTTAGGAGAATAGAGGATCGATGGCTTGGCTTTGCATTATCGCAGAAACTACAGGAAGATTATTGGCCAATCTATTGTTCACAAGTACTATTACCTATGTTGATGAGTAAGATTAGGAAGGGTAAGAAGCTAGAACTTCCAGATTGTTGCAGGCCTAATAGAAACCTTAGTGCTGGTAGGGTGCAGACACCAGTATTAGGTTATATTATAGAGAGATATGATCAAAATAGGGATCCCCGGAAGTATGGCTTACTTAGATACGTTGCTATAGTACCTATTAACGGAGTTCGTCTAAGGATTGAACTTGATCAGGATGAAATTGAAAAGCTGGGATTAGTTAAGCCGGCGGAGTTAGTTAGTAGGAGGATCAGGATACAGGAGATCAAAAAAGCGGAGGATAAGATCAATCCACCCCCACCATTCACAACCGATACACTACTCCAAGAGGCTAGTATCAGGCTAGGCTTAACAACAACTAGGACAATGGAGATAGCGCAGGAGCTCTTCGAGCTAGGACTTATCACGTATCATAGAACCGATAGTACACGAATAAGTGAAGCAGGCATCGCTATTGCAAGACAATATCTAGAGGAGAGGTTTGGGGATAAGTATAAAGAGTTATTCCAGCCAAGGACATGGGGTAAGGGAGGGGCTCATGAAGCTATACGCCCTACAAGACCTATTGATGCTGATAGATTAGCAGAACTGATCCGTGAAGGAGCTATAATACTCGTAAGGCCGCTTACAAGGAAGCACTTAGCCGTTTACAGGTTAATATTTAATCGTTTCATAGCGAGCCAGATGAAGCCAGCGGTAGTTGAGAAACAATATATTGAAGTAAGTATTGACGGGCTTAGAAAAGAAATTGAATGGATCAGTAGAATAATAGACGAGGGATTCAACATAATATACCCAATTATTAAGAAGGAGGAAGTAACGCCTCTAAAGATAGGTGAATATAGAGTAGCGGAAGCATACGAAGTCCACCCACCACTAGCTAGGTATCACGACGTAATCAGGTGGATGAAGGAGCAGGGTATAGGTAGGCCTAGTACATATGCTAAAATCATTCAGACGTTAATAGATCGTAGGTATGTTAACGTTGTCGGTAGAGTTAAAGCACTAAAGCCTACTGAGAGGGGTATAGGTGCGTATCAGTTCTTAACAGACAACTTCCCTGAAGTAGTTAGCGTAAAAGTTACTAGAAACCTAGAGGAGATGATGAAGAGTATCGAAGAAGGGAGACTCGATTATCAAGAAGTACTGCGCTTGATCTATGATGAATTGAAAAACAAGGTATTAGCTGTTGATACAAGCTATTTGAGGAGAGGGGTGTGCAGAGATCAAAGTATACAGGCTGCTAATGAAGGAAGAACCCGGTGAGAGATATATAGGACTAGTTCATGGAAGAATATTTCTCTATGCCAGTAAGCATAATCTAAGGGAAGCAAAGAAGTATATTATGTATGCTGCAAGACAGAATATCGATACACTTATACTACCTTATACTCAGCTACAGGGACCGATACTATACGAAGAACATACTGGGAAATATACTATAAGAAAAAACGCTTTCACAGTACCAGGCCCATTAATAGGTAATTTATCAATCGTTGCGAAAAACCACGGCGTAGACCTACTAATAACAGGACTCTATGAGAAAGCAGGGCCAAAACTATATATAACTGGTCTAGGAATACCCGCTGGTCCCGGAGAACTATTCTATAAAACGAGAAAGATAATACTGAGTGAATATGAGAAAAACCTCGGTTTTTCCCCTGGTAAATCCCCAAAATTAATAAGTCTAAGTAACATCTCATATGGGTTAATTTATGACTCAGAGATACTATACCCCGAAATGCTCAGACTCCTGCAATTAATGGGTTCAAATATTATACTATACGGTATGCATCCAAACAATATAATCCCCAATTATTCAATTCTACTGAAAACTTACTCCTATATATCAGATACGATCATTGCATGTACTGGATCAACCGTTTACCATATGGATAGGGAAAGATACACTATCCCAACAATAGTCTATAAGTCGGGGGAGAAAATATTAGAACACGATAGCGATGAAACAGCACTTATACTAATACCTAAGAAAAGCTTGATTAAGAGTAAAGGTAATATTAGCGGAGAGTTACTAAATCTATTATACCGCTACACAAAGCTTACAACAAAGATAATACAGAATATGCGTAAAAGGGGTGGGTGAGGGTTAATTGAAGGATATAGAGAAAATGATTCCTGTTAAGGTTGAGTCACTCCTAGACCTTGTTAAAATGGCGGCTATACTATCAGTACCGCATGGTGCAGCCTATATTATCAGGTTTAAGCTTAGTAATGGAAAGATCGTGCTGGGAACTCTAAGCTTGTTGAAAGACTACTACAAATACTACGGACTCCCCGTTTTCTACTATGTAGTCCTCAGCGGCGAACAAGCAAAGAATGCTGGGGAAGCTAGATACATAATACTAGCAACAGATACAGATACTGTTAGTTTTAGTAAAGAGCCTAGGCCCGGCAGGTCGATACCGATTATTACATGGAGTGAAAAACCAGTATTCATCCCCGACTTAGAGTAGCGGAATAATTTTTACCGGGTTCTAACGATCAATGTTTTACCCATAACTATCCAATATTCAACCTCAACACCGGGCTTTAGCTTCTCCCGTAGCTTCTCATCGCTGGGCTTCTCGACTTCAAAGGTTTCGAAAGTCTCCATATCCATGATCTGAACCATATCACCCATATCAGCAATAACTTGTCCAACACGCTTCTCAATAACTGGTACTTCAACCCTCTGATCAACAGGTGCTACAAGCGTCCTCTTATTACCGGTGAAGAGACCGATAGCTACAACATGTGCTTTTGCACTACCATGCTTACCAGTCTTAGCCTTACTCATCTCAACAATCCTACATGGCTCTCCGCCGATAATGATAAAGTTGCCGGGTTTTAATTCTCCAAGTGTAGCATAGGTCTTACTCAAAACCCTGCACCCCACAATCTATTCGATTAAAAATAATCTCTGAATACTATTCACTATAGATAAGAAATTAATTATTTTTCGCCTGATCTAAAATATTGGGGTAGTTATGAAACTATCCATCATATATAAGTAGAGAAAATACTATAAGTATTATTACTACTAGGAATGATCATTTGCACTTTACAACTAGAGGGCTACTCATACTTTTAAATATTATAAGGTTTGAGCTCATTCATGGTACCATGTTTACAATACGTAATAAAATTATCCAAATCCACAGGGAAATACTTAGCCCGAATTTCTAATTATTTTAAAACTATCGAACTAACCTTGATAAGATCAAGCATTAAGATATACTTATCAGTATTAAGCCTAGAAATATCAGCAGTCCCCCGAATACCTTTAACGGGACAGGTTTTTCGCCTAGTAGGATAATGCTTATAATTAAAACGAATAATACACTACTGCGATCTATAAACGCCACTCTCGATGCTTCACCTAATTTAAGAGCCTTAAAGAACAGTATCCACGATGCAGCGCCTGATATTCCGCTAAGTATTATGTATAAATAATTCCCAGGCTTTAGGGCAGATGGCCTCCAAGAGCCAGTGGCGTATAGTAATAGCAGGAATAACAATATTAGCCCAGTCATTACAATACTGCGCATTCCCGTAACAGTCAGAGAATCTATACCTGACAATCCTATTTTTGCGAAAACCGTTGCTAAAGCCGCACATAATGCAGCTAATAAGGCATAAACCAACCATGCGTGCAAGCCTTAACCCCAAGTATCCCTTTCTTTATGATTAATTCGTCTCTAAAAACCATTAGCTAAGAATAAACAACTAAAAATTTTAATGGATCTATCGGGGAACTTGATCTTCTAGCTCCCGTATGAAGTCAACATTATGTTCAAGAACCCAAATATATCGGTGATATGTACGATACCATTTAGAAGATGATTGGAAGTTAGAACTTCACGATTATAGGTTCGAATTCAAAGAGAACCCATAAGGAACTTTTGAAAAATCGATAAAAGTTATTGAAAAACATGTTTAGGCCCCGGTTATGGGGGATCACTCCTTTTTGAGGCTTATATACGTTTTTCTATAGACTCTGTGAATTGTTTAAGTGTAAATGTCATTATATCTAGTACCGAAGGTAATATGTTTATGCTTTTACTAGTAGATGTCGTTAGTGATTTTTATAGTTCTAATATTATATCAGGCATACTAGCTAGTACCCCTGGGAGATTCTAGTACTATAAGGTACTAATCAGTACTAGGAGAGTAAGCTTTTAGTACCACATAGTACCAATATGGTACTGGGGAGGAGCTTGGTTAAGAAGCAGGTAAAGTTCTATTTAGAGCAGGAGCTGTATGATAGGCTTAGAAAGCTAGCAGAAGAGCAGGGTACTACAGTACCACAGTTAGTTAGGAGCCTAGTACTCGAGTATCTTGGTGAAGCCGGAGACGGTAACCTTGCTTCTAGAGTTAGAGAGCTGGAGGAGAAGTATGGACAGTTAGCTAAAGAGCTTGGAAGAGTTGAAAAAGACTTAGCACTACTCATGAAGAGGTGCTGTAAGAAATGACTACTAGCTCAATTAACCCATACTCTCTTCTTGAACCATACAATCCATGGTGGAGTAACCCAGCATGGTATAGGGAAGACCCGCTTCTACAGACGTTTGAAGAGTCGATTCTAAACAAGGAACCTCGTCTCTATTACCACCTCCGCCGGAGGGTACACGAACGAGGAAAATACGGTATCATAACACTGCGTGGTCCACGACGAGTGGGTAAAACCACCCTAATTAAATTGCTTATTAAATATCTTTTAGTAGAGAGAAGAACTTATCCAAAGAGTATCTTCTATATATC
>WAON01000112.1 GCA_015521265.1 Desulfurococcales archaeon | reverse complement strand
TGGGAATGTTTTCGCATCTCATTCTATAACACCCTTTATCAACTATACGGGTGGAAGGGTATACTATAATATCCAGTATTATTCGCTAGGCCCGATTACGTATATTTACCAGGGGAGGAAGTATTCTTCAAAGATAGGCAATTTCTTCGGCTACTTATTAGATGTAGGTGCTAGTTACATTGATCTTAATAATGATGGATTGTCGGATAAGCCGGTGATAGTTAACGAGTATTATGATCCAAAACCAATCTGCTTCCATAGACTAAGCTATAATTGGATCCTTACTAATAAGTGGGAACTCATTGTTGAATCAAATAATATTACGAGAACATACCGGTTGGGACGGGCATACTACATTATATTATTCCCATTTATTTATACATACAACTATAACGGCTCGGACCCAGTTTATGTTGCGGGAAAATACTTACACGTATTAGTTATTAGGTATCGTAGTATCGATAACATCACTATAGCTTTTAATACAACCTACAACGCCTACAATAGCCCACTCCAAGTAGAATATAATGATAACTGGTTAAACATAACAATACCCCTAAACTCTACGATCAGCATATATCTAGACAACCACTACCCGGTCTACATATATAGTAGTGGAAACTACACATACAACCCCACACGGAATACCATAACCTGTACCGGCACTTCATACTGCAAAATAATGCTTACCGAGGAAAATATTAATCCATTACCCGAAAACATAGTAGTACCTATAACCATAATGCTAAGCTTTATAATTATTCTTGCTCGAAGATTAAAGAACAAATGAAACAACTTATTTCCCAGCACCTTAGATAAAAATGTACCTGGATAACTATTGTATTAGAGGCTTATTATTAGATTTCTGAATCAAAGATTTAAAAATTCTAACCTTTATAATTGCTATATAGAAGAATGAGTAGGGGCCTGGGGGTGATCATATGGTCCCAATCCCCCGGGTCGGCGATGTTATGTGGACTAGGCTTCCAATAGTTAGCGGTGACCAATCCCTAGCTGGCGCTGCTAAAGTTATGCTTGATAACCGTACGCTGGGTGTAGTTGTTAACGATGTAGAGCGTAGGCCTAGCCTAGTATTAACCTATAGGAGGCTCGTAAAACTATTAGCGAAGGGGGTAAGTGTTAAGGAGCAGGTAGCTGTTCATGGAGTACACCCACCAATAACTATACGATTAGAAGACACGGTAATAGAAGCATTAGAGACGATGAAGAAATACAATGTTAGGTTCCTACCAGTAGTAGACGATTACGGCGTACTGGTAGGAGTTGTCGAGCCAAGACATATCGCCGGGAAACTATGGGAACTACTACCACATGGAGTAGCAAAGATCGAGGGAAGCCTGCGCAAAATCGTAGTACTAAGCGGAGACCTAACAATAAGAGTAGCAGCAAAGGCTATGGATGAAAACAGCGTACCAGAAGTATTCGTAAAAACAAGCCGTGGAGAACTAAGATTAATGAATGAATGGGACTTCCTAGAAGCAGTAGCAACAACAAACATTGATGAAGCAAAAGTAGGAGACTACGCTAAGAGAGCACTGATAAAAGTACCAGCAGGATTCGACGCTAAATCAGCAGTCGAACTAATGAATGAAAACGATGTAACAAGACTACTAGTAGTAGAAGAGAATAGGGAGAGAATAGTAACAATAACAGACTTAGCCTTCGAAGCAGCAAAACACATGGACACACTAATAACTAAAACAACGGGATTCGTACAGGTAAAAGTAAAACCGGGTAAAGAAGGGGAGCTTGCAGCAGACCTCCTAATAATACCGGAGGTTAAAGAAGTATACATAACAGCGGGAGAATACGATTTACTAATAAGGATCGAGACTGAAGACACTAGGACGCTATACAGGATCGTAACTGAAAAGATTAGAAGCGATCCAAGAATACTCGAGACAAGAACATACATAGGAGTAGGAATAGCCGAGAAAAAATAAAACCCAGATACACACTAATAATAAAATAGTCCCCCGCCCCCCGGCAACACAGCCGAAAAGAGAAAGGCTAAGGGATGAACCGGCGGATT
>WAON01000111.1 GCA_015521265.1 Desulfurococcales archaeon | reverse complement strand
TCATATAGGAGGCTGGTACCATTCATTGAGTCATTAATTATATTAATATTCGTATTAATAGGAGCTAGCGGAATGTTCGCACAATTCCCAACAACCTCCGATGTCATAAAAACCGTTGCATGGGGATTGACAATAGCCTTCGCAGTAATACTGATACCACTAGTATTCCACTACACTAGACTCGCATGGAAAGAAGCTGGAAAAATAGAGAAACAGAAATAATTCTAAACATTTTTTATTAAGCCTTTATATAAATCCAGTACTTGGTTCGGTAGATGGTTAAAACAACTAGTAGAAAAGAAATTATTTTATTGAAAAGACTTTTATTAGAACCTCCTAAACAGCCTCATCATCGATATAGCCTTTCCTATAGCTGAGTACTTCCTATATGTCAATATCTTTAAGCCGTCGGCTAGGAAGAACCATGCGAAGGCATATGCCCATATAACTCCAGCGAAGAACGGCGATAATGGATATACTAGTCCTAGTCCAAGTATTGCTACTATGGTTGCGATAACTTTTGTTATAATAGCTAGTGTTAGTAGCCAGAAGCCCGGCTTAACGGACCAGAACGGCCCCTTAGTCCTTGTTACGAATATTGTTAAGTGTCCGGCTACGGCCAACTTTAGGAATACAAATGTTTGCACCATAGGGATAGGTAGGCCTAAGTATGCTAGGCTTAGCCATAATATGAGGAAGCTACTCGCTACGCCGAGTAATCCTAGTATTGTTGATACTGTTAGTATTAGGGGCATATTCCACTTCGCTGGCTTGTTGGGAGGCCTAGCATTGTCGTAGGCTATGGCCAGTATTGGTAGATCGTTTAGTAGGGCTAGCAATATGATCATTACAGGGGTGATCGGGTATAGTTTTAACAACATAATTGCTAGCGTTATAAAGAACAGTATCCTGATCGATTCCGTAATCCTGTAGACTACATAGCTATACATCCTTACAAAGATCTTCCTAGCTGTTATCAGTGCATCCTTAATAACGGATATACCGGGTGATAATAATGCAATTGAGGCAGCAGCCCTAGCGGCATCGGTTGCATTGGAGACAGCTATACCGACATCGGCTTTCTTAAGGGCTGGTGCATCGTTAACGCCGTCGCCTGTCATAGCGACTGTTTTACCGGCTTTTTGAAGGGCATCGACGATCATGTATTTGTGTTCGGGGTATACTTGTGCGAACCCGTTCGCTCTTAGAACCAGCTTTACACGTTTATCGTTTCTAAGCTCTCGCAGCTGATCTATTAGGTAGATCCTTGTCCCTATTCCCAGCATTTTCGCTATTTCCCTAGCAATTGCTATATGGTCTCCGGTGATCATTTTAATGTCCAGGCCCATCTTCTTCAAATACTCAATAGTTTCCTTAGCATCTTCCCTTGGTGGGTCGAATAATGGTATTAAACCAACGTAATCCCACTTCTTACCCTCCTTATCAATGGATTTAGCGACACCAATCATCCTATAACCGTGCCTAGCGTATTCGTCTACAGTTACCATTACCTTCTTGTGTAATTCCGGTGCTGCACCCACTAGTTTTAGGATGATCTGTGGAGCTCCTTTAGCAACCATGAATACGTTACCGTCGGGTGATCTTACGAGGGCTTCTGTCCTCTTCCTCACCGGGTCGAAGGGTTTGAATACTAGTTGTTTATATTTTGAATATTCATCCTTGATCCCGTATTTATCTAGTGCTTCCAGCACAGCGAGATCTATCGGATCCTTATCCTCCTCCCTAGATGCTAGTGCAGCGTATAGTATTACTTTTTCCTTAGTATACCCTTCACTAATCGGCACTGGATCCTTAATGGTTAGCTTGTTCTTTGTCAACGTACCAGTCTTATCAACGCATAAGACGTCGACACCAGCCATTTCTTCTATTGCTACAAGCTTAGTAACTATTGCTTGTTTCTTAGCTAATTCATAGGCTCCAATAGCCATAGTGATCGATAATACTGCTGGTAGTGCCGCTGGTATAGCTGCTACAACGAGTACTAGTGCATACTTTATCAGCTCTAGGATTGGGATCCCCCTTAGCAGTTCTTCTGCAATCATTCCAGATACTAGTAGGATTGTTATTAGGATTAGGTAGTTTCCAATATTAATGATCAGCTTCTGATACTTACTAACTCTCTTAGCTGTTTGCACTAGTTCAACTGTTTTCCCGAAGTATGTCTTCAGCCCTGTAGCGATGACTACAGCTGTCATTTCTCCACGCTTAACTATTGAGCCGGAATAGGCTACATCACCAGCTTTTTTCTCGACTGGTAGTGATTCACCGGTTAGTACTGATTCGTCGACCATTAAGTATTCTCCTTCGATCAGTTTAACATCTGCGGGTACAATGTCTCCAAGCCTAATACGCACAATGTCTCCTGGAACCAGCTCCCTTGCAGGTATGATCTTCCACTGGCCGTCTCTGAGAACCCTGGCCATAACGGATAGCTTCTTCTTCAATAACTCGATAATGTTCTCTGCTTTATGCTCTTCCCAGAATCCTACTATGCTATTAGTTAGTAGTAGGGCTATTATTATCCAGAAGTCGACCCAGTGCTGTATAATAGCTGATAAGACAGCGGCTGTCTCAATCAGCCATGGTATAGGGCCCCAGAAATACCTTAGAAACTTGATGATAACAGGCTCCTTTTTCTCAGGGATCTCGTTTGGCCCAACTATTTTAATCCTACGGACAGCTTCCTTCTCAGATAAGCCTTTTGGAAAAGTTTTCAGAATCCTTAATACCTCGTCAACCGATAGTTTTTTAGCCTTATCCGCTGGAATATAGTATCCAGCCTCTCCAGTGTCAGGCATTCCTATCACTAGCACTGTTAGAGTATTGGGGAAAAAAGGTATTAAGGTTTTAGACTAGATATCTCCAAACTCCTTTGCCGCGATAGTTGTAAACGATTGTTTTCCATGCTGTTACTTCTTCAATACTATAGCCTATTCCTTCTCTCCCCATTCCGGAGTCTTTTCTCCCGCCGAAGGGGTAGTAGCCTATTCCATGCCTCGGGTACTCGTTTATGTAGATTGCTCCCACTTCTAGGTATCTTATCAGTTTCCTGATCTTGTTTACGTCTTTTCCGAATACTGCAGCGTCTAACCCGTATCTACGCTTATTTATGATCTCTATTGCTTCATCTATTGTTTTAATAGGCGCTATAACAGCTACTGGTGCGAATACTTCGTCTTTGAATAGTTTTGTCTCTAGTAGCTTCTCCTTATCCTTGAATTCTATGAGTGTTGGTCCAACGTAGGTGTCTCCAAGCCTCTTCCCGCCATATAATATTGCTCCGCCCTTACCCACGGCTTCCTCAACAGCCTTCATCATGTTATCAACTGCTTCCTTATTGATCAACGGCCCCACAGTATAGGCTGGGCATCTAGGGTCGCCGACCTTGTATCCTTCAAGCTCTTTTACTAGTAGTTTCTTAAACTCCTCGTATACCGGCTCCATTACAAGTATTAGCTTGATCGCGTCGCATCTCTGCCCAGCGTAAGCCGTTATTCCAACGGCAATGTTACCAGCTGCTCTCTCAAGGTCTGCATCCTCTAATACTACTGCTGGATCCCCTCCTCCAAGCTCCATAACGTATTTCTTGATCCCTGCTTTCCTAATAATCTCTAGGCCCGTCTCGGTTGATCCTGTGAATGTTATTGCCCCAATCCTCCTATCCGGGAGTATGCTGGATAGATCACGTCCTCTAACGGTTAATAGTGAGTAAGAGTATTTAGGGAATCCCGCTTCTTGGAGTAGTTTTGTGAACAGTATTACCGGTATTGGGTCTAGGCTTGAAGGCTTCATTAATACAGCGTTTCCCGCTACATAGCTATATGTGAACTTGTTTACAGTGTCGAATAATGGGTAGTTGAAGGGCGTTATTGCTAACACGATGCCGTAGGGTTCTTTGCGCACGATCCCCTCCGATTCTAGTGTTAGTAGGCTCCAGTCTCCCGGTATATACTCGCCCATAAGCCTCCTAAGATCCATTTTAGCCTTCTTAATCCTCTCAATCGAAGCGTTAAGTTCTCCACGGGCCTGTGAGTATGTTTTACCCGAATCAATCACTAGAGCTTCGACGATGTCATCCCGGTGATCTGATAATAGATTCGCTAGTTTCTCGAGCTGTTCAAGCCTCTTATCACCCGGTGTATCCCTAACACTCCACCTACCAGTACGATACATGTTTTCAAGTGTCTTCTCAACTAGATCCATTGGCGGTATACTAACTAGTGCGATCAGAGTTCCGTCTATCGGAGAGTGTACTTCGAAGTAGTTACCAGTATCGATCCATTCGCCATTAATGAAGGTTTTGAATACTAGTACTCCATCCCCGCGATCACGGGCTATGTCTTTGAACAAGGTATCCCTTAACTGAAGGAGCGCTCTAGCCATAACTATACACCCACAACTCCCTCCTCCCACCTAGTCCTCTACGAGAGGCTGGTAATGGGAGGGGGATGGATATAGTGGGCTGTTCAGCCCCTTTTCATCCTTGTATTTATTCTTTGAATATTACTCTTATTAAATCAAGCGTATTCCTTAACCCATATAATCCCTTACGTGTTAATTATACTATTTAGGTGGTATTATGGCTAAGATCAGAGTGATCGTTGACCGAGATACCTGTATTGGATGCGGAGTTGCACCAGCAACATGCCCAGACGTATTCGTATTAGGAGATGATAATGGTAAGAACCGGGTAGTTGATGATTGGAGCGTTAAACTAGACGAGCATGAATCAATTGGTGAAGTACCCGAGGATCTAAAGGATTGTGTACAGGCAGCTGTTGACGCCTGCCCAGTACAAGCTCTGTCTCTTAT
>WAON01000110.1 GCA_015521265.1 Desulfurococcales archaeon | reverse complement strand
CAGTAGTTTTAACTTAGGCATATTTATAATGTCTACATAACTTATGAGTAGTGTATAAGCGTACATCGTGTATGGATACTTTTTAATCGATATCATCTTAGCTATTAGCTCCTCGAGTCTTGGAAGATTAATTTTTCCGTATATTGTCTTGAACTCCACAGTATTATTGATCACTTCCAAGTCTAGCGCTGTTCTAGGTAGCTCAATGATAATTAATGGTATCGTTATAGGGTTTACAATCGCTATACCCGCATGGTCGAGGGACTTATAAATATCTGTCTTATAAGCTGGGAGGCCTAATGAGTTGGAGATTAGATCAGCTATTTCCCATGTATCGGGATGCATTACTAGTAGTCTATTCTCACTAATAGGCTTGATAAGACCCCATAAGTTTACAGCTAAGTCGTTGAGTACTACTACTTTACCTCCACGAATACCTAATTCATCGCTAATCCTCGCAATTCGTTTGAGTACTAGTCTAGCTAAGCTCTGCAACTCCCTTATTCTCCTAGAAGCCCGTTGTTATCGTGTCCTGAATTAAAACTTTATAGTATGCTTTAAATAATATTTGAATACAGTCCCACATTTAGGGGGTTATATATTGTCTACTCAGAGAGCTGGTGTTACTAAGATTAAGCGTAAAGCGATTAAGCCTACTAATGTAAAGATAACTGATACATATATGGAGTACCAGCTTGGACAAGCACGTGTTAAGATCACTTTTGAGCCTCCACCCAAATACTATGTGATCGAGCCCACGCTTAGCGAGGAGAGTAAGAAGCTTTTCCAGCAAATACTCGAGGAGCTATATCTAAGCCTTACTTATGAAGAAGCACAGGATCCTGAGAAGATAATGGCCCATGCTGAGCGTATTGCCGCTGTTTTGAAGGGTTTATCTATTTTTAGGAAGGAGAAGGATGCTTTCAGGTACCTGCTGCTTAGAGAGATTCAGGGTTACGGTGTATTGGATGTATTGTTTAGGGATCCGTATGTTGAGGAGATAAGCATTGAGGGGCCGAATATTCCTGTTGCTATAATTCATAAAGAAGTGCCGGGAGCTAGATGGATTGATACAAACATAATGTTCCGAGACGATGACGAACTAAACGCCTACCTAACATGGATCAGCCAAAAAGTAGGAGTTGTACCATCAACAGCTTTCCCAATAGTAGAATACGCTTTACCGGAAGGCCACCGTGTAATAGTATTCTATGGGAGAGAAGTGACAGGCCGCGGGCCGGGTATGACTGTCCGTAAATTCCCCGAAGAACCCTTCACAGCTCCGAAACTCCTCAGTTACGGTACGATGTCCCCATTAATGATGGCTTACCTCTGGCTATTCGTTGAGAACAAGGCATTCATGTTTATCATTGGCGAGATGGCTTCGGGTAAAACAACTACTCTACAAAGCCTCCTAACACTAGTACCGGTGGATGCGAAGATCGTTACTATCGAGGACACGCCGGAGCTTAGGCTACCACACACTCACTGGCAGCCCCTCTATACTCGTACAAGCTTCGCAGTATCGGAGCAGAGCACTAAGACCGAGATTGGATTGATGCAGCTCTTGAAGGCTTCGCTGCGTACTCGTGCAGACTATGTAATTGTTGGTGAGGCTCGTGGTGCGGAGGTTCAATACCTCGTACAAGCAGCCGCTATGGGCCAGGGATCGATGAGTACTTTCCACGCAGGATCTGCACAGGAAGCACTAGTTAGGCTTAGGAGTCCTCCGCTAAACGTGCAGGAGTCCTTCCTAGCATTGATCTGGGCTATAGTGTTGATGAGGCGTGTCCTCAGCCCCCAGGGTAGGTGGGTGCGTAGAGCTGTTAGGATCTGGGAGATTGTTGCTAGTGAGACCGGTGTAGAGCCTATGGAGATGTTCCAGTGGGATCCTGCTACTGACACCTTTATGCCCGACGATCCCGAGGAGGTTATCCGTAGGAGTTTCAGGCTGAAAATGCTGGCGGAGATTAGGGGTTGGAGCGAGGATGACTTATACTGGGAGCTGAAGACTCGTATGGACTTCCTTCAGAGACTGCTCGAGGAAGGTATTGTTAGCTTCGAAGTAGCTTCTAGGCGCATTATAGACTTCTATATGAGGAGGGCTAAGGAGAAGAGGAGCTAAGTTTAATCGTTAAAAACCGTTATTTTGCCTTTATATAATCATCTAGGTTTATCCTATACCTTTTACCCCTAAATTCTACTAGTATATACCCCTCTGGATCGCTCAGCCCGCCTTCAACAATGATCGATGATAATGATCGGAACATGTCTGGGTGGACTTCGATCTTCATATTGTAGTCATCGGTGTGTATATAGTTACATACGCTTGTATACTTAGAGAGTTGGTCTAGGATCTCTTTTGCAAGATAAATCTTAGCTTTTAACTCTTTCCCGCCTTTCTCAAATAAAACACTTATTTCTCTGAGGGTATTATGGAGGTCTGTGAGGAGGTTTTTTGCTTCTAGGAATTCATCATGACATCTACATAGTGAATGCTCTTTTTCCAGGTACGATGTCCTCGTATCTTCTATCTCGATCTGTTTATCCTCGATCTTCTTCTTATAGTAGTTTAATTTCTTCTCAAGTTTCTCCTTTTCATTATTAAGCTGTTTTATCTTATATTCCGCTCTTAATTTTCCATAGAAGTATGTAAAGGCTAGTATAATGAAGACGATGAATCCCACTGGTGTTATTATTACTAGTGATAAGTATGGTAATAAGAAGGATAGTG
>WAON01000109.1 GCA_015521265.1 Desulfurococcales archaeon | reverse complement strand
GTGCTACACCGATTAATAATGGAACAGGGTTTGTCTGGGTTATCTTTGAAATCTTGAAAATAATAGGGGCGAATAATAAGACGACTGTAACGTTTTCCAGTGCTATACTGATTAAACCGGAGGATAACACGAGGAGGGAGAATAATAGGAGAGGGTTATGTATCTTGCGTAAAAGCCAAACCGCGACAATCTCAGCTATACCTGATTCCTCCAATAATACGCTGAAAATACTCATCCCAAGGATTAGTCCCAGGACATCCCAGTTAACATATGATAAGCCCTCCCAGAAGCCGATTGCTCCGCTAATATATAGTGTAATGATAAGGATTAATCCAACCCAGTGTCTCTCGGGTTTATTAATAGCAACCATGACAACCATAACAATTAGTAGCGATAATACTAGGAGGCCATACATTGCTATGGATACACCATGATATACTACTATTTTTCCAGTGAGGAAAATGAATGATTAAATAACTAAAAATATACTGTGTCTATTACCCCTAGAAATCCCATCGTCCACTAGTTAGGTACATGTGTATATACTTAGCCGCATCCATACCACTCTTATAAGCAGGTCCTATTAGCGATGGTCCATGCTTAACATCTCCAGCAGCAAATACTTTCTCACGAGTTGTACGGTGTTTTTCATCGGTCTTAACAGCGCCCCAGGACTCTACTGCAATACCGGCACATCCATCTTCAAATGGAGGCGATGGTTTTTCACCTATCGCTACTAAGACATAATCTATTTCAACCTCGAACTCCGAGCCCGGTATAGGTACTGGCTTAGGGCGTTTACCCTTCTCTACTTCTACCAGCTTAGTCTTCTGGAGAACTGCTTTCCTTACATGTCCTCTGTCGTCACTGATAAACTTTACCGGTATAGTTTGCTCTAACCCTACGAATTTATCACTATACTCTTTCTCCAACCTATTCCATTCCCTCTCCCCCATTGGGGCGTATTTTCTATTCCTTCGGTAGGATAAGTATACTTTATCGATCTTTTCTCCGATAAACCTCAGAGGGACTTCTACTGCGTCAACAGCCGTTAATCCTCCCCCGATCACTAGTATCTTACCATGTAACGGCATCATATCATCCGGATCCTTATATCCGTTATATACTAGGCTGAAGTCCAGCAACCATTCCAATGCAGGATAGACTCCTTCAAGGTCTTCCCCTGGAATATTGAGCTTTCTAGACTTCCATGCACCAGTAGCTATTAATACAGCGTCATACTTCTCAATTAAGTCCTCGAGGCATACGGTTTCCTTGATCCATTTCTTCATAACTTCTCTAACGCCATTCTCGGGAGTATTGTTCTCGCAGCATATAACCCTTGTACTCTTATGGAATACTACACCGGCCTCCATAAGCTCTCTAACTCCCTCGCGCACGCTCTTCTTAGGTATGTGATACTCGGGTATTCCGAAGATCATTAAACCGCCGGGTTCTGGGAACTGGTCGTATACATGTACTTCGTGCCCACGGCATCTCAGCCATCCAGCCGCAGCTAAACCTGCTGGTCCTGCACCGATTATAGCAACTTTTTTACCAGTATCGGGTTTCACAGTTTCCGGTTTACACCCTATGAGGAACTTCAATTCCTTCCCCTCTACTCCATTATTTATTCTTCCGGATACGATATATACATGTATATAGAATAAATATTTCTCGGAGCCTATCCTTAGGCGCCAATAGTTCTACCAATACGAAGCCTTATCCGTTTGTATTCTTTACCAGTTAAATACACGTATTTCAAGAGGGGTGGAGTTGCAAAGTTTGTTGTGAGAGTTATAAGTATAGCGGCTAAGTAAACTTCTGGGCCTAGTAGTCCACTACTATACCCTACATAGGCCGCTATTAGGCAGAACTCTGCTCTAGGAAATAAGCCTACACCGATCCTTAACGCTGATCTGCCGGGATAACCCAGTATATAGGATGTAAGACCTCCCCCTAGAAGCTTTCCCAGAAAGGCAGCACCAATAATTGCAAGGTAAAACCATGTATATTCTGGTACGAGTGCTTTACGAACATCTACTGCAGCAGTTGTTGTTATGAAGAATAATACAGAGAACAATACAGCAAGGATCCTCACCTTATCGCTAACAGCCCTCGAACCCCAGGCTTCCGATAATCCCAAGCCGGTAGCATACGCTGCAACTAGTGGTGAAAGCCTAGCATATTTAACTAGGTAAGCTAGAGCTACGAGTGTTCCAAGAGTGAATACTAGTACTGATTCATCCGTGTGGAGTTTTGAGGCGAATCGGGTAATATAGCTACCATACTTATGGAGGCCAAGAACTATTATAAGCCATACTGTGAAGGCTATCAATATGACTTCAGCCATTGTTTCAATGTTGAATGTGTTAGAGTAGATAAGCGAGGCACCGGCGACAATTGTTATCAGAGCTGTTAAATCGTCTAGAACAGCTATACCCATAACAGTATATCCTTCAGGCGTGTTAAGCTTTCCGATCTCAATTAACGTCTTAACGCTAACGCTAACACTCGTAGCTTCTAGGACTGCACCTATGAAATAAGCGGATTTAGGCGGGTAACCCCAAAATATTCCAATAGTATAACCTAGTCCGAAAGCAGCCATTGCTTCGCCAATAGTTATTATACCATAAACCGGTAAGCTATGCATAAACTCGGAATACTTTGTTTCAAGACCTGCATAAAATAGCAATATGACTATTCCGAAACTACTAATTGCCTTAACCATATCATTAACCGGATACCAGCCTAGAAAACTCGCACCAAAAATAAGACCAGTCAGTAAATCGCCTATAACAGTAGGCTGACCAATACGTGCAAAGAGCTCCTCGAAAAGCCTAGAAACAACAAAAGCAAAGAAGAGTACAAGCATTAAATCATACAATAACTCCTCTCCACCACCCATAAACTACCACCAACAATAATACTAGTTAACGGGAACGGTTTAAAACAATATTATATATTAGTCCGGCGAAGGCGATATTAGTCCTTACGATCCTAACTAAATATATTAAAACCATATAATACAATCTGCTCCAAAACCCCATCACCCTATAATACCCCATCACGAAACTATACAGCCATACAGCAATAATCGAAAAAGAAATTAGTAATAATCCCAACAAAGGATTCAAGATGAGTAATGCAATAATTATCCATGGATAAACAAAATACCCTAAATACTTGACTAATTGCCTCATAGGACTACTCTTTAAGACTTGCAAAAAACTCCACCAACGCTTTTTAAAATACGAGGATATATAGTCCCCCAGTAAACCCATTAAACTAATATGCACAACACCTTTCTTCCTCATCGATAATAAATGCCTATTTTTAATCCTGCCATCAAATACTAACCTATAACCATTCTTCCTAATCCTGCTCCCCAACTCCCAGTCTTCATGAATACTTATCGGGGGACCCATATCCTCCCTGTAGAACCCTGTTTTCTCGAGTATGTTTTTATCAAAGAAGGTTACTGGTGTAACAGCTGGGAAATCCCAGTATACGCCGTCGAGATATCGGTAATAATATATTTTTTCGTTAAAACCAGGATTATCCGATAAAGCGGGAAAACATACACCAGCAACCTTATCCTTTTTACCCAGAATGTTAAGTGTATTGCGGAGAATTAACGGGTTTACAAGGACATCATCATCTATAACTCCGACAAGCTTATATCTACTACTCCTAATACCCGCATTACGGGCAACATCCACGTTAACAGCATTAATAACTATCTCTCTAAAAGAGAAGCCACTACTCCCCTTACTCATATAACGCTTTAGTATAAGAGAAGCATCGGAATCACCTTTATCTCGTACTATAATTACTTCAACAGGTAGATCAGCTCGTTCGATATTTATTATAGAATCTAATACTTTTTCGAGCATTAATGGTCTATAATAGGTTGTAACTACAAGGCTAACTCCATCAATATTCAATACAATCCCTCACATAAACAATCTGGTCAGCATATTAAGCTGGCTAAATAAATACTTCGAAGAAACAAATAAAAACCCATTCTAATACTTAAACATTAAGGAAACGCCCGGGTAGTATAGCCCGGCCTAGTATGCGGGCCTGTCGAACACCCTCTTCAAGAGGGTGTATGGAAAG
>WAON01000108.1 GCA_015521265.1 Desulfurococcales archaeon | reverse complement strand
GTTTAATGCATTGTACGTTCCCCAATCGAAGAGTATCATACTTCCTCACCATTTCCCCTTTCCAGTAAAGTATTATTACATTTTAAAATTTTTAAATTCAACCATGAAAAAGTCCTAGAAGTTTAAAACTTGTTTCAATACTTGAATCCTGTCCTTATCTCTATACACAATAATAAATTCCCCACGTCTAGCATCTCCTGTAAAGAATAGGTTTTCGGATATATTATTAGTAGTATAGTTTTTACCGACTACTATAATTTGCGGCTTTAACAATTCTATGAGTTCATCAACAACAATACTTCCCGGGCAGTTTCTACTATTACACCATTCATGGTAGTGGACTGGGGGGTAGAGGGTTAATAGTACATCGATTGATTCATGGAGACTTGCTTCTTTCTTGATCCTCTCGTAATCGTTGAGTACTTGTTCTCCAAGGAAAGCTGTTTTAAGACTATTTATACTTGTTATCCTGCCTTCAACAAAGCCGTCATGTTTCTTGAGAGCTTTGATTACTGAGTAGTCGTCTAGGTTTCCCTTAACCCCATAGACTTTGAATCCTGTATTTATAGAGTCTTCTATAATGTCTAGTGAGCAGGTGTTTCCGAGGAATACTACTGTATCTACACCCATTAACCCGGCAGCATATAATGTATGTATTAGGCGCCAGTTCATACCGCATATATTATATATTACTATGAATCCATTCTTTTTCAGAGCCATATCATTGATCCCTTATACTCTTTAACTCCCAGAATGATCCTATAAGTACCCCTATCAATACTATACTGTAGGAGCCCATCGATTAAAGCCCAGCCTCCCTCGTATAGTATCGGTATGTATAGGGCTTCGAAGGATAATACGTATTCAATATCTGTTTTCAACGGCTTAGATGAATAAATGATCTCGTACTCTTCGATTAATCCTAGAGACGGATAATTTAACCCTTCTAATCCCCCATTAATATATGCTTTAACCCTAACCGATCCTATCGTATCCCATCTCTCCATAGTCTCCATCGGCTTGTATACTCCGTTATTGTATAGTATCGAGTATTCTCTTCCGCGATAAACACCCCTCCTCCATGGCCGGTAGTATTTGCATGCTGCCTCGATACTTATATTGTTCGTTTCAGCATTCCTCTTACACCATTCGCGTAATCTATTATTTTTAAAGGCTTCTACTCCTAGGCTATTCTCATTGATCGATTCTATGATCCCCATAGATGTCCTCCAATCATATATTACGAGGTCTATATCGCTCTTAACCGGGTTATGTATACCAGCTAATAGTGAACCGGTTACACCTATTCCACTTACTTGTCCGGTATTCATTAATTCACTGATTAAGCCGATCGTATCGGCTTCCAATGGATCCCGGGGCTTCATCAATAGCTCCTTAACCCTAGCTACTGGATCGTATATTTTAGATATCATTGATAATGGTATGAATGGTACTTTTGAACCATAGTAGGGCGCATATATCCTTGTCTGCGTTGAAGTATAGACTACTAATGGATCGTATATTGGAACCAGCCTCTCATAACAAAACCCGCTAAGGCACCACTGGGTTTTCGCCTTTGTTGGACAGTATTTAATGTAGCCTATGATCCCGGAGCGGTAGTGTATGTTCCCAGTAGCTACTGCGTAGCAGTTATTTCTCAGCTTGATATAGTAGTGGTCTAGTACTTTATGCATGGTGGGTTGCCGTGGGTGTTCTTGTAGTCTTCGATATTGATGGTGTATTGATTGATAGTTATAAAGGAATACCTATATTTTACCGAAAGGTCCTACCCGGGATTGAGGGTTTTGACATCGTTGATGGTGAAATGCTCTACCGCTACGAGTTATACGCTGAGGGTTTAGGGGTTTTGAGGATTGATTGGTGGCCTCGTGTAATGCCTTGGCTAACGCGTGGAGAGATCATTGGTTTATTGGAGGAGTACTGGAAGGTTAGGCATGGGCTTAGCCGTTTAATGCCTGGAACGTATTGGCTCCTCGAGAAACTTAACAGGGAGGGGTTTATAGTTTCTAGTGTTAGCTATAAGGATGATCTGCCGGGTTATAAGGTTAAGAGGATTAAGGATTTCGGGTTAGATAGTTATTTAAGGGATATATTAATCGTTGATAGGGATGCTCCAACAAGACTGGAAGGTATCCGGTTTTTAATGGATACGTACAGTGTTAATACCGCGTATTATATTGATGATAAACCGGGTGCTTTATGGAAAATTAAACATGTTGATAAGAGGGTTAAAACGATACTCTACCGCTTCCCCTTCGAAGAAGAATTCCCTTGGAGAGGTGTTAATGCAGGTGACTACATTGTTTATAGCCTCCCGGAACTCTACAACCTCCTCAAATCGATCTCTAAGAATCCATGAATAATTTATAATCGCTACATTAATAGATTGTAGCTAGTAATGTTTCCCGTAGTGGATGACCCTTAATGGTTGATGATCTGAGTGTTTTGAAGCGGGTTGACAAACTATTACTGCTAATCCTTTTATTACTAGGGGTTACTGTTACAGTATGGAGTATTAATTATAAGTTAAGAGTTTCACCCAGTATAGGGATTGACTTCGATGAACCCGTCTATTATAGGGCTGGGATAGGCTTAGCCGAGTGTTTAGAGTCTTTAAACTTATCCTGTCTAGCAACGTATAATTATAACTTAGAGCATCCTTTCCTCGGTAAGATACTGTATGGATTATACGCAGTCGCTTCAGGCTACTCGAGTATTGATATGCATAAAGGAATCTACGGTGTCCGATTAATTAACATATTCTTATCTTCTACTACGTCACTAATCCTCACTCTTATATCGCCCTTCGCCGGTTTGCTGTATGCTGGTGATGCTTTATCTACGAAGTATGGTTTGGAGGTTTATCTCGACGGCTTCTCGGCGCTGTTTGTATCTTTATCCTATCTCCCATTAACCATCGGGGATAATAAGGCTACTAAGCGGAACATTATTCTATCGAGTATTTTCGCCGGCTTATCTATTGCTACAAAATATACTGCAATACCAGCCCTCGCCCCTATACCCCTCTATCTCCTATCTAAAACATTCATACAGGTTAAGGGTAAGCATAGGGGTTTAGAGTTACTCCTGGTTTTTAGGAGTAAATACATTTTCTACACGGTACTATGGCTGTTTTTAGCAGGCTTATTCTTCTACGTTTTCAATCCCAGTATTTGGCTGGACATAGGTAAACCATTAAGTGAGACTAGGCTCTACAAATCATTAATGTTCCATGAAAACTATTCACTACACACTAGCATGGAGAAACCAATGCCTTTCTACCAGCAATTCCTGTGGTATACCAGACACTCTGTATCTAAATGGCATCCCGGGTTTTTCAGCGTCGATACTGGTGTTTTCTTATTATTTCTCGGATTCCTAGGTTTACCATTGACTCTTGTTAGGAAACCATTAATTGGTTACTGGATTATTTCCTACACGTTCTTCCTACTCATCTGGCCTGTTAAATGGCCCCAGTACACATTATTATTATCCGCCCCCCTCAGCATCAGCGCTTCCATTCTTTTAACTGAACTTATCTCCGCATCGATCAGGTATGTATCGAGATTAGAGTTTGATTTGAAGCACTGGCTTATAGTTTTCACTATTCTATCAATAATATCGTCGACGATCCTAGTCTCTGTTACCACCATGCAATCTCTAAATCGTACCAGCAATCTCTACATTGATACCGGAATGTATCGTCTAGTCTATGATCCTCACGGGTTGAAGCCTATTAAAGGATATTTTTGGAATAACTATGTTTTCATTAAGCCCATTAAGCGGGGGAGTGTATACAATGTCCCATACGACTATCTCCCAACGAATAGTAATCCATGGCCAGGACCCCTCTATAATGCAGATTATAAAATAACCCGCTACATTCCGGGGCGACTTATTACTGGTATAACTATTATTAATTTCTCTAATACTAAGGTCCTCGTGGAGAAGAGTATTGAATACTTTAATTCTACATGTATCCATGTAAGATACCGCCTTATCAATACTGGGAATAAAACTATACTTGTCTCCGGCGAGCCTTCATGGGCTAAGGATTGGGGACTTGGAATAGAGCTTGGTTTATCACCACCCAACCCTTATGATTACTACCAGTTAGTAATAACAGGTAGAGGCAGGATTACTACGAGGAGGCACTGGTATAGTATCCGCATTAGAGATTATGTTAAAGCTGTTGGGCTGATAGATTCTGTTAGAGGATATAGTTTTATAGTATAACGTTAACCTTACTTGTTCGAAAAATGTTTGGCTTGAAACAGGCGATAAATGGATCACGATCAGGCTCATATATGACCCCGTAAAGCTTAGTCCTAGTGAAAACGTAGTGTATAATACCCTATGGTGTTTCAGAAATCAAAATAATAAAATTAATGTACAGGGTTTGAGGGAACATAGAGTTCATCCATTATTATTTGAGAGCGAGGAATCGGTTGCATCATACAACGCTCTAATCCTAACAACACTAATCTACGTTATTGTTAGAGAGTATTATAGGAAGAGTATGGGAGAGTAGTTGTTTATGCTGTTTTGGATAAAAAGATTCTTTATTTTCTCCTAAATAGTATTATACCGATTCCCGCAATTACTGCGACGATTACTATTATAGCAATTATTAATCCGGGGCTTAATCCTCCTCTAGGAGTCGTTGTAGTTGCTGCCCCTCCACCACCCGGCTGTGTCGTTGTCCCCCCCTGCGGTGTTGTTGTTTGTCCCGGTGTTGTAGTTGTCTGTGCTGATGTTGTTGTAGTTGTGTTTCCTCCTTGTGCTGTGGTTGTTGTGGGTGTTGTAGTTGTGGTTCTTGGGTATGGGTATTTGATTGTTATTGTATCGTTAATTTTATACCCGTACACTTTCATGTTCCATTCAATGTATATGTCTCCTGTCTTGTTGATGTCTTCTTTGGTTATCCTTATTATTCCTCTTCCCTGATTGTCTGTGATCGTTGATTTTCTTATCGTCTTATAGTACTGATTGTCAACGTATACTTTCGCTGTTAGGGTTGCATTGATTCCTTGTACTCCTATATTGTTTAGTGTTGCTTTCACCGTCCAAGTCAGTCCTGCTAGTTCGTAGTCTCCATAGCTTACTGTTTTATCGGGTGCGTCTATTGTTATTTTTACCCCGTTTATACTGGTTGCTGTTGATGTTATGCTTGTTGTTTCTAAGTCTCTCTTAGTTGTTGAATCCTGTAGCTGTATGTCTTGTATATTTATGCTTGCAGTGTTTATCGTTGTAGTTGATGTTGTTTTTTCTAGGGTTGTGTTTTGCACTAGCTTGACTGTTGTTATGCTCTTAACGTTTGTGGAGGGGTAGTTCGCTACTCCCTTATAGATCGTTTCTGGTTTTTCCAGTATTTTATCAATATTTATCATCGTGTACAACAACCTGTTTGAATACGTGTCCTTCGTCGAATATATTATTACTAGGTTGTCTCCCAGCAGTTCTACCTTGTAGGGACTGTATGGTTTTACCTGTGTTAGCTCGGTGTATCCTGTCTCTATATTATATTCTAGTAGTGTTTGCTTATCGGTGTTTGTTATGATTAGTTCTACATCGTCGCCGTTTTGAATAACTACTGCGTAATTATTATTGCCGTAGTAGTATCCTTCGGCGAATATCGGCGTGTTCTCGAGTTGTACCAGCTTGTATGACTGGGCGTTGTTGACTAGTACTAGGTTCCCGTTTTCATAGGCTATGTATGCATCGCTACCTATTACTGGGTATACTGGGTTATTGGATTCTTTGGCTGTATTTGTTGTCGTGTCAACTATTAGTGTTGAAGTATCGCTTACCAGGTATACCTTGCTGTGTTCGATTAATGCTGTGTCATAGCCTGTTGCTGATATATTGATGTATTTTCCGATGCTTGTATCGCTTGATGTTATTACTGCGTATCCTGTTGTTCCCTCTATTACTACTGTGAGTATTCCCTGCTCCGTTGAGGCGGCTAGTATTCTCGTATATCTCGCTCCTTCAACTAGTTTTCCATCGAGTAGTTCCTGGTTTTGACTTATTATTGCTAGGTATGTTTTCGGTGTTGGCGATAATAGTGCTGGTGGTGTGCTGAATATTTCTAGTATGTTTTGACCCGTTTTCAGCATTGCGAAGTACTCGTTTGGGAGATTGTTGTATTTGTAGAGTGTTTTTGTTATTGTATCGTATAACGCGTTTACCGGGTTCCCGTTCTCGACGTAGCTGAATGTTATTGCTCCATTACTTATCGCTGATACTTCTAGGCTGCCCAGGATCGTGTTTATATTTATGCCTGTAATTGTGCCTATACCTACTCCTCCCACAGCGTATTCTGCTGTTTGGACTGGTGTTATTGATAGGAGGATTAATAATAAGGGGGTTAACAAGGCTATTTTTTTAATCATAGAACTACACCGTACCATTTTAAGTAATTGGTTATAAAAAAGATTTGAGTATTAATAACCTTAACCTTTTTCCTCCCCTTTTACTTCCTCTTCTTTACGATGATGAATAGTAATATTGCTGCTAGTAGTATTATTGGTAGGATCGGCGGTTCTGGTGCTGGTAGGACTGCTAGTATTACATCGCCTGGTAATGTCTTAATCGATTTCTCAGAGCTTGACGGCTGTATTGCCGGGCTTGATGCTGATGCTCCGAAGGCTTGTATGTTGTGGCGTGGTACTACTCCGGTACCAGTCGCTACTCCGTTCGCGTCGGTTGTGTTGGTTGCGAATACGCCGATGCTTCCAACGTAGTAGAACTTAACGGTTACTCCGGGCATCGGCTTCCAGGTTGTCTCGTTGAAGTAGTATCTTTCAACCTTGGCCTGCATTGTTACTTTTGCGTATGAGTTGTTGATTCCTTCTGCTGTTATTGATAGTATTGTCAGCCTAGTCAACCACTTGGCCTGTATTGTTATCGATGTAGTGTTTGGTGCTAGGTATGTGTTTCCTGCCCAGCTTAGTGTTAACGTGTAGTTTCCAGCGTCTGGTGTTCCTGGTATTGTTGCAGCGTTACCAGTTGTTGCTGTTGTGGATACTCCATAATCTGTTGTTACTCCGAGGGTTGCACCAGTGAAGGAGAATCCGTACCCGGTTGAGTTGTAGGCTACTAGGTATGGTGTTATCTGGTAGTCTTGTGTAGCGTTTACTAGTGTCGGTGCTGTTACGTAGATGTACGTTGGGGTCTTCGCTACGTTGATGCTTGCCTCCGTCCTCTCACCAATTGTTACATTGTAGGTCTTTACCAGGGCGCCGCCAACGTAGACTGTACCATTTACTACTACGGTTATATTTAGTGGTCCCGGCTTTATCCACGAGTCTGCCGGGAAGTCGTGTGTGTATACTGCTGTACCGGTTAAGTCTGTTGTTAATAGAGTCGCTGTACCGTTTATGAATACCCATACTGCTACATCAGGCTTCGGCTCGCCAGTCTCATTGTCTACTACGTGTACTATCACCTTGTAGTCGTCGATTGTTAGTATGTTGCTCGGCGGCAGTGTTACGGTTACATTGATCCCTGCTGGTGCTACCGTGTATTCTAGCACTGTTAATGTACCGGCTAGCGTGTAGTAGGTGTAGTAGTTGGTGAAGTTTAAGTATAGTGTTCCAAGCGTGTCGGGTGATACTGTGAAGGTTGCGTAGCCGTTTGCATCGGTAACCTCTACTGATAGAGTCCGTATGCCTGCATCCTTAGCATCATAGATCATTGCTACGGGCTGGCCTGCTATTGGATGTACTGTTACGAATCCATCATGGCTCCATACCCATCTAACCGTTACGTTGAATACGTTTCCAGCTCTTATCGTTGTACCATTAGTCGGCGCACTAACGATCTCGATCCTAGTCGGAGTAGGCTCGACATAAACTTGTACCGTGTTACTAGTGTTCTCCGGTGTTACTACCGTCTCGTTTGCTAATACAACTGCTCTGAACAGGTATGATGGCTGGTTCTCTAGTATATCGCTACGGTAGGAGTACATTACGCCCCCGATGATCGTGGTGTTCGTTAATACGAATTCGAAGCCGCCTGTATCATTAGTTCTCAGCACCATTTCTGGTATGTAGAAGCCCTGATCCCATAGCCATCCTGTGTGGTCATAGTCTCCGAAGAGTAGGTATGATAGTAGTGGTGTTAGGTATACATCTATTATTACTGTGGTGTGGTTGAATGGTACCAGTTTTGTACCATTCTTGATGTATACTATTCCAGATAGCTTTGCCGGTTTCTCGAATAAGGTGTAGATGCTTGTCGCGTTAGTGTATAGTTCTGCTATTGTACGGTATGGTGATAGGAATATCTGGAAGATTTCGAAGGCTCTGAAGTGGAAGGCTGTTCCTGGGAACATTACTTCGAAGGTGTAGGTTCCTGGCCGGGTAGCGTTGTATTGGAATACTGCATAGCCTGTATCGTTGGTTACTGCTGTAGCGTTTCTATGATATGTTATGTTGGGCCCTGAGACGTATAGCCATAATTCTTCTCCGCTGACTGGGTTGCCCGTCCAGTTGTCCAGTAGTTGTGCTGTTATATTGATTAATACATGGGTTGTTGTCTCGTTCCATAGTATGGCTCTCTCCGGCTCGTGGGTTACGACTAGGGTTGTTGCTGGCGGTAGTGCTGGTTGTAGTAGTCCTCCAGTCATGTATCCTGGCTGGTGGCTTGTTATTGATACTTGTTTCTTCTCGTCGTCTAGCTTCTTGATCATCATGCTGTGCCCTGCTGGTTTAACTTTTGCTGATAGCTTCATAGTTGTTGATGGAGTGATCGGTGCCGCCTTGAACTTTACTGTTCCAATACCTGTAGTGTTTAGTACTCCGCTGTTATATAGGCTTGTTACGTCTCTTATCCAGAAGTTTGTGCTGTTCGTTGTTAGTGCTGTGTAGTAGGGTCTTATTACTGGTCCTTCTGGGCTGTAGTAGACTATTTGTCCGAGGTCGAATCCTAGGTCTATTCCTTTACCTCCTACTACGTATAGGTATTCTAGGTTGCCGGTATCGGCATCTAGTAGTGCGTAGAATACGTTGTACCCGGTTAGGTTCTCGCTTACCGTGTAGTTTAACGCGCCGTTTACTACGATGTACTTGCCGCCCTTGTAATCGGTTATCAGATCTATTCCGCCGGCGAAGTCTATTGAGTTATCTGCTCCTATCAGGTTCCTCCACACGATGCTTCCACTTGTTATGTTGAAGGCTACAATATAGGCTGATGCGTCACCGTTCTTGTCGAAGCCTGTTGCTGCAATGTATAGTATGCCGGTCTCATTGTCTAGTACTGCGTCTAGCTTCTGGAAGAAGCTTATCGGGTACTCATTTAGGAACGGTATAAATTTCGGCAGGCTACCGATGTATCCTCCTGTAAAGGCGGGTATTGCGTAAAGGTGCTCGATGGTGAGGTTTGATGGTGTAGCATTTATCTGGTATACTAGTATGTAGTCTAGTAGTTTACCGTATCCAGCATAGTATTCTTCGCGGTACCCGATCATGTATATTGAGCCGTTGTAGTAGATCATTCTTGAGGGTAGGAATGTCGAGTTAATCCACATAGATGATGGATAAATATTTGCGGATACCAGTGATAGGTCTGTAGCGTTGAATACTACGATTATGGGCGGCATATCTGTAGCGTTGTTCGCTGTGTCATTGTATACGTAGAATCCACCGGTATATATTAGTCCGTTAGCAATTGTTAGGGTTGTAAGCGCTATACCGGTTACATTAGTATTTCCTCCGAATAATGCCCTAGCAGTTGGTAGGTCGAAGTCGAAGTATCCGGGGCCAACATTTCCTACTAGGAAGTCTCCATCAGTTAATGCACCATAGAGTCCACTGTAGAATACTGGTATTCCACCAGTTACTAGTTCTGCTCCATAATCATATCCCATTGCTACCCAGTAGACTGCATCGTATGTTTCATTGTAGGGTGCTGTTGCAACATCTGTTACTACGTCGAAGGTGAAGTCGTAGGGTGCTGGTGCGATGCTATAGTTGTCGAAGAATACTTCTACTAGACTAGTATAAGCGTTGTAGCCGTAGCTGTATATTGTTAGGAAGCCGTCGGAGGCGTACCAGGTGTTATCTCCGATACCGTAGGGGTCTGTTATTGCTGAGTCCCATGTGAAGTATCCGCCCATGAACTGTGATACTGGATACCTATAGATAGCGTCGAATCCCCATTCATCGATGTATTGCGGGTTGAATGGAAACTCTCTATACCAGCCTCCCGCCTTAGTGAGGTTTAGGTCGTTCGTTACTTGTTTCGGCGTAAGGTTTCCTCCTGTATTTCCTGCTATTGCTGGTGGTATGGGTGTAATTAGGGATAGGGCGATTACGAGTAGTAATATAAGTGGGGTGAGCTTCTGCATCGTACTCACCCGGTACATATATTTACACTTTATAATATGTATAGTGGGATCTAGATATATATTTTCCTAAAACGGTGTTATAATTATTGAGAAATACTGGAAAATATATAGTTGAAAGCGTAATTCATTCAAACAAAAGGTTTCAGAATATATTACAATAAACGAGACTTATCTATCAATAAAGTAGTTATGATTACAAGGATATACGTGTAGATACCGCCTATATAGGCTCCGGCTCCGGTAATTCGTTTAATTGCTCCAGCACATAATTATGTACTTCTTCTAGACCTGGTGGGCTAGTTGTGGGTTTACCGTTGTCGAGTATCTTTAGTATAAGCGGGTTGTACCCTTCTTCGGGAACGCAGGTGTTTAGTAGGCAGATTTTATCGTTCAAGCCCGGCCTCTTCCTTAGTAATTGTTTTGCACCAGGTAGCTTGCCCCTCTTAGCTATGGGTTTCCACTCGTTATCCTCGAGTACTTCTACTATGTCCGCACTTATATCGATGCTTTTTGGGAAGGATATTGTTGTTCCTACTCCGAAGGCGTCTACGATGTCTCTGAGTTCTACTATTTCTTTCTCGCCGATTCCGCCGCTTACTATTATTTTTACGTTTTTATACCCGTGTATGTCTAGTGTCCATCTTACTTCTTCTACTATAGCTTTCATATTACCCCTTCTGCTGCTTGGTGTGTCTAGTCTTACACCGTATAGTTTCCCGCCTAGTGCTTCAGCAGCCATTAATGCTTCTATTCTTTCATCGTAGAACGTGTCTACGAGCATTATCCTTGGAACACTCGGCTCTACTACTTCATCGAATGCTTTCCATGCTTTTACCTGGTCTCCGAATACTATTATTAGTGCATGGGGCATTGTTCCAACTGGTTTCAGACCTAGGTATTTCTCGCTTATCGCTCCCGATACAGCGTCTACTCCCCCAATATATGCTGCCCGATCAGCCATTGGAGCTATTGCGGGGTGTAGGGCTCTGAGACCGAAGAACAGTACTGTTTTATTCCCTGCAAGCTTCTTGATCCTTGCAGCCTTTGTAGCTATGCTCGTGTAGTGCCTTAGTATTCCTAGGATGGGTGTCTCGTATACTGCTAGATCCCTGTAGTTCCCCTCGAGTATCATTAATGGCTCTCCGGGCTTGAACAGTGTGCCTTCTGGTAGCGAGTATAGTGTTATGGGCTTATCCTTTAATAGGTTCACTACTTCCTCAAGCCCGGCAAATACTGCCCACTCATACCCCCTGGGGAGGTTCATTACGTGGAACTCCATCCTAACCCTTTTATTAACCCCCTTAGCTTCAAGGATCTTCCTGGTTCTAACGAAGTAGATGTCGGTTACTTTCCCACTCGTTATTTCTTCCTCATCCGCGATATAGTATTTCTTCAATTCTTTACTCACCCAGTACAACTACTACGACTCTACGCCTACTACGAGGCCCATCCATTTCTACGAGGAAAATATTCTGCCAAGTACCCCTTACTAGGTGCCCGTTTATTACTGGGAACGCCCTGTCTGCACCGATTAGTGCTGATCCTATGTGCGCATGAGCGTTGTCATCGATCATGTTGTGTTTCCACTTAGAACTTCCAGGCTCTGTTAATTCTTTTATCTTCGTTAATATGTCTTCTATAAGCCCCGATTCATGCTCGTTCGCTATTATAGCCGCTGTTGCATGCGGCGCGAATACTAGTGCTATCCCGTTTCTAACACCGCTTTTCTCAACTATTTCCTCAACCCTATAAGTAATGTCTACTAGTTCGAACCTCTTACTCGTTGAGAACGTGATTGTTTCGGTGTAGACCTTCAATCCCACAACTCACCATTTAGAATATTATAGTTGCTCCTCTCTTGGTTCTTTATGATAAAGCTTTCTTAATTAGGGTTACCTTGGGGGGTTTTTATGCTGTGTATACTGGGCGGTAGTGTAGGGTTATTTCCCCCGTTACTCTATCAATCTCGGCTTTCTCGAGTAGTAGTTTTATGGGCTTGTCCAGTTCGACTCTTATGTATGGTGTTTTATTCTTCCCTAGGAGTACTGGTGAAATTGTTACGATTAATTCATCGATTAAGCCCTGCATGAGCAGTGTTCCTATAAGGACTCCGCCACCCTCTACTAGTATCTTTCTAATACCGTATTCATCCATGAGCTTCCTAACTGCTTCATCTAGGTCTAACCACTCCCCCTGTTTATTTACGAATACTACTCTAACCCCCCTAGCCTCATAACCCGATACTTTGCCCTTATTCTCATTGCTGGTTACCAGTATTGTTGGAGCCTTGCTTGTATCGTATACTCTAGCCTCTGGGCTCGTTCTAAGCCTTGAATCGATGACTATCCTCCAGGGCTGCCTCCCACTATACCCCGGTAGCCTCACTGTTAACAGTGGATCATCTATTAATACAGTGTTTGCACCAACCATAACTGCATCAACCATACTCCTAAGCAAGTGCTGCCTCTCGAAATCCCTACTACTGCTAAGTCTAGTCTTCTCCCCCGGCCTAGAAATCCCGCCGTCTAAACTGATCGTCGTAAAAGTTATTATTTCAGGCTTCAACCCCTCAACACCTTTGAGGATTAATGCATGGTTAGTATTAATAGGGCTATCCAAACATATAATCAACGAGAAGAGGAAACCGGTAAGAGGTGGTATTTGATGACTAGCAGGGATCGGGATAGGGATTACTGGCGTAGGAGGAGGTGGAGTATCTGGGACGTCTTCGACGAGATATTTAGGGAGATGGAGGAAGAATTCGACAGGTTAACGAGGGAGCTATCCTTTACACCACTATTCCCAGCTGAGGAGAAGGGTGAAGGGCCTAAGGTTATGGGGCCCTACGTCTATGGTGTCCGGATTACAATTGGGCCTGATGGGAGACCGGTTATCGAGAGATTCGGTAATGTTAGGAGTGTGGGCGGTAAGCCGATGATTAGTGAGGAGCGGGAGCCGCTGGTAGATGTCTTCGAGGATGACGATGAGATAACGGTGATCGCTGAGATACCGGGTGTTGAGAAGGAGAATATTAAGATAAAAGTATCAGATGATAGGAAGAGGCTTATAATTAGGGCAAGCGATGAAAACAGGAAGTACTATAAGGAGATACAGCTACCATCAGAAGTTGACCCGGCTAGTGCAAAAGCTAGTTATAGGAACGGCGTACTGGAGGTTAAGCTAAAAAAGTCTAAGAAGAAAGAGCCCGAAGGCTATGAGATAAAGGTTGAATAACATTTTTAAACACCAACTCTTCCCCTAAACAATCCGGGCCTGCTTGGGATGATGAATAAGGTATTGGTGGGATCATGCTTGTAGGAGTTATTAGTGACAGTCATGACAACATCTATAAACTGGACGCTGTTCTCGATGAGTTGAAGAAGGAAAAAGTTGAAACCATTATTCACCTAGGAGACATTATATCGCCCTTCACCGTTAGGAGGATGCGGGAGAAACTAGGTGGGATCCCTGTTATTGGTGTGCTAGGTAATAACGATGGGGACATCTTACTGCTCTCCAAACTATTTAGAG
>WAON01000107.1 GCA_015521265.1 Desulfurococcales archaeon | reverse complement strand
GGATATCCGTCCATTTCATGAATTGATCCCATCTCTTAATCCTTACATCCGGGTAGCCTTCAACTATTAATCCGGGCTCGTCTTTTACGGCTTCACCAATAATACTGTAGGGTATTCCTGCTTCGCTTAGCTGTTTAGTGAATTGTTCTACGCCGGCCGGGTCTACGTAGAATACTCCTCCGTATTCTTCTCCGCCGTTTAATGCTAGTTCCCATATACATTTTGGATCGTTGGAGCAGTAATCCGAGACGCCTCTATGTATGATGGGGAATTGTTTAATGATTGATCTAACGCCGGAGTCTCTAGATATAGTCATTATCGTATAGCCTAGTCCATCGCTTACATCCATTGATGCATGAATCCACCTGTAATTAGCGGCCACGATCTCCGCTAGATCAATACTTATAATAGGCTTCTTAGTCTCCCCCTCAATCCATGGAAAATACTTGACTAGATCAGCCCTACCAGTTGCTACAAGCCCCATAGCTCCATACTTCCCGGTAACGATTATTTTATCCCCGGGCTTTGCTCCATCCCTCCTCGGGAGTTTCTTTGCAGATGTATAACCTATAACTGAGACAGCGATCCATTCCGTAACTGATGAGTTTAGGTCTCCGCCCATGTATCTAACACCGTAATGTTTAACGGCAGCGTATATTCCTGCGATCAAGTCTTTGAGTGAGGATATATGTGTGCTGGGTGATACTCCTAGTGCAACCATTACGGCGTGTGGATGTGAGCCTTTAACGACGTGGTCGCTGAGTGCACCGGTTACCGCTGCCCATCCAACATCTGCATAAGTCCTCCATTCTAGTTTTAACGATGCAATATTTGAGCCGTCGACGCTGAAGGTTAGCCTTGGACCGTGGGGTATTAAGTCTCTAACATCATCCAGCGGGCCCAGAGACTCGCCAGGCTCCGGTGGGGATAGGTGTGGTTTTATGATTTTCCTGATAACGTATTCTTCCCCGACGAATACTAGTTCCTTATCGTTAAACTCCAACCCATCCACCACCCATAGGCTTTAAGCATATCCGGTAAATCCTCCCTCCAAGGCATGGATACGTGGTGGTTCCCCCAAGCCTCCTCAATGAATTCTTCACCGCTTAATGGGCCCGTATCGATTATTAACTGCGTCCTGCAATACCCGGGTTCGAGCAGGCCGGAATCCTTAACAACCCCACGGTATATGATCACTGAATCCATTGATTCATTAACCCGGCCAAACAATACTCTATGATACCTATACTTGCACGCGATAGCGTAATGATACCCTGTTTCAAAATGGGTTGTAGCCCAGCAATCCCTACCGAGTATTGGAGCTATTGTGCAGTGGGCGAATCTAAGGTATCCATCACCCGTTACCCCGCTGGGATTACTAATCCATCCAGGCCTTCCCGTTAATGCTAGGCTTAAATACATCATTATTAAGCTGTGATAATCTCCCTCGCAAGCGGTTGGTATACCATCACTATTCATCATAGCTACCGGTATACAGGGTGTTACATGGTACTTCATGATTAGGGGGAAGCAGTCTATAACGATACCAGTATAGCCTTTATCCGCTACAAGCCTCCTCATAGCATAGTAAACCCTCATAATCCGATCTAGTTCCTCACTCCTAATACTCGATAAGTCGAGGTAGTCGGATACGTGATCTATTAGAGACTCTACTTCATCTCTAGAAGCATCCTCACCGATCTTCATTAATTCCTCGAAGCTTATTGGTTCAACCCTGCTCCCAGTCTTCTCCATGAAGAGTTTTGCCTTGATCGATAACTGTCCATCAGCATTAATATCTAAAACCTTCAGTTTACCGAGCATGTAGCCTGCTTTAACTCCCTGGTAGAAAGCTGTGAACTTCCTCAATAGATCGTTTTTATTATCACTATAGATCAAGTATGTTTTAAAACCGCTCTTCAACAGCTTGATCCTAGCGGATAACGCTGATGCTAGACTATTATGTTTAGAATGGGCTAGTAGGAGGATTGGTAGTGATAAACCCTTATCCGATAATGCTACCGCTGTTCTATAAGCTAAACTGCTTGTACCGCCAGTTAAGTGTACCAGGATAAGCAGATCGGTGTCATACGGTATGTCCTGGAAAATCTTACTAACCGGTTCTCCATGAAAAACTACTCCCTCGAACCCTGATAATACACTCCTATAAGTTTCCATTACTGATCTAACGTATTTCTCGCCGTGCAGGCTACTCGCTAAGGGTACGACATATATCTTCAATACGGACAACCCCATGATAAAACGAGGAGTTCTCTAGTAATTATATAGTAATTTATTAATCAAGGCTTTATTAAACATACTATAATCCATCATGAATACGGGGTTAGGCTAGTCTTAGACAGTAATTGTGTTGTTCGCTGAAGTATTGTCTATAGATTCTTGGTAGTAGCTTTGAACGATATTTTTTGATCCTGCTACATAAGTCTCCTTCAGCTTCTTGGATGAGCGTGTAACTTGTTGATTTCTGGATCAAATCTATAAGGTTCTTGGTTAGCATTGATAGGCTTTCCAGGTAGTTTAACTTCTTGAACACAAATACTAGTTTCTCATAAAGATTTAAGGATTGCCGTAGATAAGTATAGGCTTCCCTATAATTACCCTTCTCCAAGCTCATTCTTGCAAGCCTATATAGTACTTCCGCATACTGCTCCTTATCCAAATACTTATGTTTCGAATCAGCTATCCTCTTCAGGCTCATATATGCTTCCAGGTTCTTGCCCTTCTCGACGTAGAGTAGTGATCTTATATAGTAGAGCCACTGGTCTAAGTATGGATCCTCAACTTGTTTCTTAACCTTGGATACTAGCTTGTAGGCTTTCTTAATATTTCCTTGCTTATAATTTATTATTGCTTCAATAACCTTATTCTCATCTTTGCGTAGATACCTCTTATACTTCTTATAGAATTCCCGAGCTTTATCGATCATGTTCGTAGACATCATTATGTATAGGAGGGCTAGGATCATCGGCTTACTCTTTATTTCAAGATTCCTTATAATCTCTATAAACTGTTTAATAAGGGATACATCTAGGACTTCCCTCATATTGATCAGTATTTCCGATAGAGATTCTAGATAAGCCGGGCTAGTAGTTAGTTTCTCAACTAGTTTCTTCTCACCCGCAATCCTCAATAGTAGTGTGGAGCTTATTTCTTTTGCAGCTGATACATCTCCATTCATTAATAATGTCGTTATAAAATTAGAGATTTTTCTTAAAAGAATTTCATCCAGCTTCCCGTCAGGGATTTTCTTCAGGTTTTTAACTGCTAGCTCGATGAATTGTTTCTTAATAGTTGCTCCTAGTTTTGCTGCAATATTGTAGCCTAGTATTGAGAAGAGTAATCTCTTATAGGGATCCCTCCTTTCGATCATGAATAGCTCGGATATAGCTTCATAAGCTTGCCTATATAATCCATTATTATACATGCATTTTGCAGACCAGTATCTTGAAAGTAAGCCTAAGCGTCCCTTAACATAGTGTTTCGTTATACTTCTTAACTCCTCGTAGCATGTTGAGTAGTCTTTAGACATGATCTTTGAGATCTCTCTCCAAAGCCTTGTTAGGATTATTTGTTCATTAATAAATCCCGGCGTGAATCCTTCTATCATTTTAAGCTCCTTGATCGATTTTTCAAAGAACTCCCTAGCTCTGCGGGGTTTCTGTCTTAGATAGGCTATGCCGATCCTCCTGTAAATAACTGCTCTCAGTAGCCTGGCCCAGTTACCATATACGTTTATATCCCTACCCCTCTCTTCGAGAAGCTTTACTATCTTATCCGGTATCAAACCCCTTATTCCAGCCCTGTATTTAATGTAGGAGTTTATTATTCTGAATAGCTGGAACAGGGTGTAGGGGTGGTTGTTAAGCAGATATTTCTTAATGATCCATTCTATTTCTACGTTTACATCATTATTTATTAGTGTTATGAATGTGTCCGCGTATTGTTTAGCATTATAGGGGTCTATATGGAGCTGTGTATTGAGGAGGTAGGCGTATATTTTATTGAGCTTATTCCTATCCTTGTTCCTGGATGCTATTAGTG
>WAON01000106.1 GCA_015521265.1 Desulfurococcales archaeon | reverse complement strand
TACGTGCTACACCGATCTCTATTGCTTTATTTGCTACTGCTAGTGCTTCTTCAACATACATTTCTGCATCATCCATTGTTGGAACAATGTATTCTTCGCTAAGCCCCTTCTTCTCCGCATATCCAGCTATTGCATAAGCAGCTGCTAGGAACATTTCATCAGTCATCTTCCGGGCCCTAACGCTTAGTACTCCTCGGAAGACTGCCGGGAATCCCAGGCTATTATTGATCTGGTTTGGGAAATCGCTCCGGCCCGTAGCAACTATACGTGCTCCAGCTTCTTTAGCTTCCCAAGGCCATATCTCCGGGACAGGATTTGCTAGGGCGAATATTATCGGGTTATCCCTCATAAGCTTGATCCACTCCTTCTTAATAATGCCGGGGCCCGGTGCCGATGCAGCTATTACGACGTCTGCATCCTTCATAGCCTCCGGTATACCACCGGTCCTTCCCTCCGGGTTAGTAATCTTGACTGCTTCATATAGCCATGGATTATTCTTCCTGATCTCCTCTATATCCTCCCTATTCATGTGGAGTATACCGTTAATATCTACTAGAATCATCTTCGAGGGGTCTCCGCCCGCCTTCACAATATACTTGAAGTTATTCAGGTTAGCCGCTCCAGCCCCTATGAAAGCGATCCTCACCTGATCCAGCTTCTTACCAACGATCTTCAATGCATTAATCAATCCTGCAAGTGTTACGAGAGCAGTGCCCTGCTGATCATCGTGCCAAACAGGTATCTCGAGAAGCTCGTTCAGCTTATCTAGTATGTAGAAACACTTAGGGCTCTCAATATCTTCTAGATTAATTGCTCCAAAGCTTGGCTCGACAGCTTTTACAACCTCGATAAACTTCTCTGGATCCCTAGCATTAATAACTAGGGGTACAGCGTCGACACCGCCCAAGTACTTGAATAATAAGGCTTTACCCTCCATAACAGGTAAGCCGGCTTCGGGACCAATATTACCTAGCCCCAAAACCCTTGTTCCATCACTGATCACCGCTGCATAGTTCCAGCGTAGAGTGTACTCGAAGGATAAATCCTTATCCCCCGCAATCTCCCTACTAGGCCCGGCAACGCCTGGAGTATAATATACTGCGAAGTCTTGGAGCTTCTTAATAGGAACCTTGGGGACTACCTCGATCTTACCCTTATAATCCCTATGAACACGTTTAGAAATACCGTACCAGTCAACCTTACGACCACTACTACCCAATACAAACCAGCTCCACATTGATTATTTCACTAGACGAACCAAAAACAATATCATATTTTATTCATTATCAGGGATTATATTCTAGTACGGTATGAATAATGACCTGATCACTACGTGTTTCCCACGATAATCCGGCAGTATTCTTGGAGCCCTCCTAGTCCTAGGTACTCCCAGCTTCTCGAGCTCGGCCATATATTTCTCAACATGTTTAAGGCTTAACTTAGGCTTCGTGGTTGTCTCCTTGATTATCTTTGCAGCAGTTATACCAGCCCTCCTACCAAATACTGTAATATCTAGTAGGCTGTTGCCCATGAGCCTATTCTTACCATGAACTCCGCCGGTTACTTCTCCAGCTGCTAGTAATCCATGGATCCACTCCTCTTCCTTATTCAATACATGCGTCCAGGGATCAATTGCTACGCCTCCATTCTGGTAGTGTAGTGTTGGATAAGTCAAGACTGGCTCCCTGGTAATATCGATGCCCTGCCTCTTAAACTGCCTATACATTGCTGGTAGATACCTCTTAATCGTTCCAGGCCCATTGATGATATCGATTAATGGCAGGTCTAACCATACACCACACTTACCGGTTGGGGTAATAATACCCCTACCCTCACTGCACTCCCTAATAATAGCTGAAGCAACAACATCCCTAGGCTCCAATTCCCTGATAAACCGTTTACCCTCAACGTTGACCAGGTGGGCTCCTAGGCCGCGGCACTTCTCAGTGATCAATTCTCCAAGTATGGCTTCAGGCCAGGCTACACCGGTTGGGTGGAACTGGGCTGAATCCATATCTCTTAGATAAGCCCCCACACGGTAAGCCATTACTACTCCGTCAGCAGTAGCACCGTAATGATTCGTGGTAGGGAAACCTGCTAGGTGCAGTCTCCCGAAGCCTCCCGTTGCTAGTATCGTAACCTTAGCCCTTGCAATCCTATACTCATGCGTCTCTAGGTTCCACAGTATTGCCCCCGAAACAGCCCCGGTTTCTGGATCTGTTAGGAGCTCTATCGCCGGCTGAAACTCTACTATGTGTACACCATAATTCCATACCTCATCCCTCATAACCCTCATAATCTCCAGCCCGGTATAGTCCCGGGCAGCGTGTAGCCTCTTCCTACTAGCACCACCGCCAGCATTTTCAATCATCTCCCCCTCACCGGTTTTATCAAACATAACCCCTAGGTCTTCGAGCCATTTAATAATGAAGGGGGCATCCCGGACGAGGGCCTTGACGAGCTCCGGCCTATTAGCGAAATGTCCCCCGCCAAATGTGTCTAGGAAGTGCCTAGCAGGTGAGTCATTGGGCCTATCAGCAGCTTGTATACCTCCCTGAGCCTTTACCGTGTTAGCATCCCCGAACCTCAGCTTAGTAGCGATCAGAATATTTGAGGGGTCTACTCCGCTATAGATAGCCCATAATGCAGCAGCTGCAGCAGCACCACCCCCACCGATAATGAGTAGGTCTACGTCATAATCTATCTGGGTAAGATCTACATCGTCGGGGTTCTCGGCGGGCCAAGCCTCGAGTAAATCTACTACTTCATTATAGATTATCTCACCCCTATTAGCACCGATCCTTACCGGTCTCTTAGTATCACTCCTATAATCCGGATGGTATTTACGGACTAGCTGATCTCGCTCCTCGAGGCTCAGCCTCTTCATAACCTGTTTAAGCCTCTCCTCCCGGGTCTCCTCAACGATCCTTATCTTCTCCCTGAGCTCGGGCGGATAACCGAACACCATGATCACCTCCTACTACTTCTCAATATCCCGCTCCATATACATTTTCTTCAAAGCCTCTATGTCCTTCCTTGCAAGCTCTACGAGCCTGTCTAGTTCTTCATCATACTTACCCTCCTCGATCTCCTTTACCCTCTCCTCGACGTGTTTAGCTTTTGGAGCAATGTATTTCCCATAAAGCCTCCTCACCAGCTGGAATACCCATGCATGCCTAATCTCAGCTGGGCAGCGGATACTGCAGAGACCGCAGGATAGACAGTCGAAAACCATGTCGGCGGCTTTCTCTAGGTTACCACGGAGGATCTCCTGTATAGCATCCATAACTTCTAATCCCTGTGGACACGCCTTAGTGCAGGCGTTGCACTCTATGCACCTTGAAACCTCGGGAAAAATCTTTAATACAACACCGGCCTCAGGTTTAAGCTCCTCAATATTATAACGGGGCTTCGTAACAGCCAGGTATGGGAATACTGCGATATACATTCCGTCGACAACAACTGTTTGACATGCAAGCCCAGTCCTCAGCTTATACTCTCCCGGCAACCGGTAAGCCATAGCGCAGGCACCGCAGAATCCCCCGCGGCAGCCTACTCCGCGTATAAACCTGTAACCAGCCCATTCCAATGCTTTTAAAACAGTTAAACCAGCTGGAACCCTGTACTTCTTACCCATATAGTATATTGTTACAAACTTCTTTTTCTCCCCGCCTTCTCCTCGAAGCCCGGGTTCAACCTTCTTACTAACTTCTACCTGAGCCAACCTATTCCACCACCCAGACCCTAATCACCACCCCCCTCAACGCTGGGGGTTAAACCGTCTAAAAAAGACTTGATTTCAGGGGGAATATTATCGTCGAGGCCCATTAGGTAGGCTAGGAGCTCTGTTAGATAGATAATCTTGATCGGGGGCTTATGCTTCATAGAATTATAGGCTAGCATCAAGTTGTAATGACAGAGGGGGCAAACCGTTACCAATACGTTAGCACCCGCTTTATAAGCTCCAAGTATGATCATGGAGCTCTTGCCGATCACAGCCTTCCTATTATAAGCATAAACATAGGCTCCACAACACTCCGTTTTAAAGGGGAAATCAACAACCCGGACACCAGCACTCTTAAGGACTACATGCATAATGCTCGGAGCCTCAGGGTTATCAACGGCAACTTCCCGGGGCCTAAGCGGAGTACAGCCATAGTAGGGTGCAGCCCTAATACCAGATCCATCCCTCACGATGTTCTTCCTAATAAGATCCCTATGCTCGTATAATACAGGTAATACATGTACTACTTCAACGCTTAGCTTATAATCCAGGTTCTCATCCCTAAGATACCTGCGGATATTATCCAGCTTACCCGGATCCCTCTTCAATAATAGGTTTACGCGTTTAAGCGTGTTGTAACACATTGGGCAGAGGGTTAAGAGTTTATAAGTACCATACCGGGCCCCCTCCTGCTCGGCCTGGATCAGGGATCTAACGCTGCCGAGATGCCTAGCGACATCATCGACGGCTAAGCCGAATGTAGCGCCGCAGCACCACCATTTATCGAGTTCCTTAACCCAAATCCCTAGTTTACCGAATACGTCGAAGGCGGTCTTCTCATAGCTCTTAGCATCCCTCTTAACACTACAGCCCGGGAAATATAGGTATTTATCATTAACCATCATTGATCACCCGGTATACTTCCTTGAAGCAGTAACCATTGCTAATGTGGGGGCAGCTTCTAAGTCCTCGATAGCCTTGTAATCGATCTTATCAATACCCTTCCTCAACGATACAAGTCTAACAGCTTCAAATATAATGCCGGGCCCAACATCCCTCGGACACCTATCAACACAGGCCATGCATGATGCACAAACCCATACAGCATCGATCTCTACAACCCTCTCATCACCAAGCTGGATCATCCTAATAATCTGGTGAGGCTTAACATCCATGTACTCAGCCATCGGGCAAACAGCAGTACACATACCGCACTGGTAGCATAGGTTCACGTTACGCCCACTAATTTTTATGATCTTATCTATTACATCACCCATAACCGATCACCCCTCACCCTTCACGACCGGGTTAATGGTTAGCTCGGAAACACATAGATCACTCAATGTAATCAATGCTTCAGCCAACCTTACAGTTTCATCACCCAAAACCCTACCCGTTAGGAGGGATAAGTCCCTCCGTAGAGCAGCATAGTTGAAGTGTGATGGCGTGTATATTGATAGATCCCTAACAACTAGTTTCCCGTCAACAACATAACTATGAATAATTAACCCACGACCACTATCGACGACGCTATAACCAGTCTTACCCGGAGACTCCTTAGGATTAACTAGTGATCCGGATAGCCAATCAGTATCTGAAAGGGATTCATAAACTAGCTCAGCAGCATAAACTGATTCAGCAATCCTAGCTAGTACAGTATAGAAGGGGTTATGTACTGGTTTACCCCCAGCAATTAAGAGTATTTCCTCATAGATGCTGGAAGCATTCTCCGATGGATAACCATGTACAATGTTCAACCTTGCAAGAGGCCCAGATCTAACGGGTTCGTCCCCGCTTAATTCAACCCAGTAACTAAGCCCTTCACTGGAGACACTAAGCTTATCCAATAAATCCTTAAGCTCCAGTTTCACAACTTCACCGCCGGGCTTCAACAATGCTATCTCGCCATTAATTATCCCCGGCTCGCCGTTCCTACCTATAACACCTATATAACTAGTAGGATTGAATTCTTGTTTAATCAGCTTGTTATAGAACTCGTTGTTCTTGAGGTTGCTGATAAGCTTCTTACTATGAACGGTAATCTTCTCCAGTAATCTACGGGCATAATCAGCCATCTCACCTATTAATTTGTCGTCCGGCCTCCAGGATACGCCTCCTGGAACATATATTATTGGGTTAATGCTCCTACCACTCAATAATTCCTTGATCCTAATAGTGTATCCGAGAATCCTTAAAGCTTCTCCGCGTACATCGACTCCTAGTAGTGGTAGTGTTTTGAAAGCGTTATTTCTAACGTGGTTCTCGATTATCTCTAGTAGTAATCCAAGCCTTCGAAGCCCTAATGCTGGAATAGTAGGCTTCCTGCCGAGTACATCCTCTACAGCCATAACGGATGCAACCGTGTAGCTCCAGGAATCACTACTGCAGAATACGGGTGTTATACTGGGTAGTAATTCTAAAGCCCTACCCCTGAGAACCTCTTCGATGAATAACTTATTGACTGCTTCAAGCCTAACACTCTTAACCCTCCCATCCTCCTCGCCGATTACTAGCCTAGCGTCTTCACCGATACCTGGTACAGGGTTTATGATCACTTCTCACCGACACCCCTCTTCTTTAATGCGAGCTCTGTAAGTAGTGATTTTGGAAGAGTGTAGCGGTATAGGTATCCCATAGGGTCTACTAGTTTATCCATCTCAGCCGCGAAGTAGTCGAACATCCTAATCCTCTCCATGCTCTTAAGCAGTATCGAGCCGATCGATGATATATAGTTGAGGCCCTGATCAACAACTCCACGGGCCGGGCCATTGCAGCCCATACATGGACGACCGCGTAGTATGCAGAGGTGTCCACAACCACTACTCGTAACCGGGCCTAGGCATAGGATCCCCTGCTCTAGGAAGCACCTACCATCATCCTCAACCAGTTCGTGATCCCTCTTGATACTGGGCATTTCAAACCTATAGGGATCCCTGGGCTTCCTAGGGCAGTCTCTGCATAGGCTGTTCCTATTACCAATAAACACTTTGCCCCGAGGCTTCCCGTTCTCCAGGTAATCCTTGATCACACCTGCTAGTTCATCCAGTTGATCCCTAGTTGGAGGGCAGCCGGTTACAAGGATATCCGGCTCAACGATGTCCGGGACAGTCTTAACTGTTTCTAGGAATTCACCACTTCTAGATGATGCATCGATCAAAGCCGTTAAGCCGATTAATCCACCATATATGGAACATGTACCATAAGCTACCAGTACCCTAGTCTTATCCCGGAGCTTCTTAAGCTTCTCAACCTGCCCCCTACTCCTAACAGCCCCGGATACGAAGAGCACATCGAGACTATCAGGCTCCTCGGTGTAGCCATGGCTCGGCCAGTATTTAACCGATCCCAGTCCCCCCAGGATCCCCGATAGCTTCTCATGTAACAATACGTTTTCCAAACATGTACTACAACCAGTCAGTTCGAGGAAACCAATACTTAAACCTTCACTCATAAACCATCTACCCTCTCCCTACTAGTTATCGGGCCCAACTTCTTAATCGTTTCAACGAATTCATCAATATTCTTCGCTAAAGCCCTATACATTGGTGAAACATACCAATCCATCCTCAACCTTTCAGGCTCGATGCCGAACTGGGCCATGAGTTTTTTGAGGAGGTACATTCGTTTAAACGTCTTGTAATTACCTACTTTGTAATGACAGTTCGCTGGAGGCATTGATCCCCCTATATATACTCCATCAGCACCTGCTAGGAAGGCTTTAACGATGTGCACTGGGCTCAGCCTACTGGGGCATGGTATGTTGATTAATACGATGTTCGGAGAATACCTTACACGGTTAACGCCGGCTGATTCAGCTGCTAACCCAGCAGTCCATTTCTCGAGGAATCCTATAAGCCATGGCTCCCAAGTCATCTACTCTTCACCCCGTAGATAGCCTTGATCATTTCATCGAAGTGTTTCTCAGTCAGATTCCGGAGATCAATTGCTCCAACCGGGCAAGCCGCTGCACACATACCGCAACCCTCACAAGCAACCTCGTTAACCCGGGCAACTCCATTCTCCAAGCTTATAGCTCCATAGGGACAAGTTGATACACACAAGCCGCAGCCATCACAACGGGACTCATCAACTTCTGCTACGAGCGGGTCTTTCTCAATGTAATCCTTGGATAATAACTGGATAACCTTAGATGCAGCAGCTGAAGCCTGAGCTACTGATTCACTAATATCCTTAGGCCCCTGAACTGCGCCGGCAATATATACTCCACCAGCCTCTGTCTCTACTGGTTTAAGCTTGGGGTGTACCTCCTGTGCGAAACCGTTCTCGTCAACGCTTATCTTGAGCTTAGCCGCCAATTCCCTGTCCAGCTGTGGAACCATTCCCAGGGCTAGTACTACGAGGTCAGCCTTGATCTTCAACAACTCCCCGCTTAGCGTGTCGACGCCGGTAACAATGAGGTTGCCGTCTTCATCCTCCCAAACCTTCCCAACCCTTCCGCGGATATATGTTATACCCGGTATCTCCTGTACTTTCCTATAGAACTCCTCGTATCCCTTACCAGCCGTCCTTACATCTATGTAGAATATGTAGGCTTTACCATCTGGAACCTTCGACTTATACATCAATGCCTGCTTAGCGGTATACATACAGCAGATCTTTGAACAGTAGGGCAGGTGGTTCACATCCCTCTGCCCAGCGCATTGGATGAATACCACTGTTTTAGCAGGCTTACCATCGCTGAGCCTAACAATCCTCCCCTTCGTGGGGCCGCTTGGAACAATTAACTGCTCGAACTGTAGGCTATCGATAACGTTCTTGTAAATACCATAACCGTACTCGGGCAGTTTCCTACCATCATATAAGTCGAAGCCGGTTGCTACAACTATAGCTCCAACATCCTCCTCTATAATCTCCTCTTTCTCGTCAAGATTGATCGCATTGACCGGGCAGACCTTGACACACATACCACACCTAGTACAATGCTCTGAATCGATAACATATGCGGCGGGAACTGCCTGGGGGAAGGGTAGATATATTGCCTTCCTCTTACTTAGCCCCCTAGTAAACTCGTTAATCACCTCGACTGGGCAGGCGTTGGAGCACCAGCCGCAGAGGCGGCACTCCTCGATATCGACCATCCGGGGCTTCTTCCTAATCTTAACGTGGAAGTTCCCTATGTGCCCGGATACATCTACTACCTCGCTGAGAGTATATAGTTTAATATTGGGGTGTTTACCTACCTCAGCCATTTTTGGAGTAATAGTACATTGTGCACAGTCTAGTGTTGGGAAGGTTACGCTTAACTGGATCATCCTGCCCCCAATTGTTGGCTCCTTCTCGACTAGGATCACCGGTATCCCGGCGTTAGCGATGTCTATCGCCGCAGTCATGCCCGCGATACCCCCACCGATCACTAGTGCTTTCTTAACGATCCTCCTCCTAATAGGCTTGTAGACGCGGTTATTCCTAATCCTAGCAACGGCCGCCGCTATGATCCTGACTGCTTTCTCAGTAGCCCTCCTCCGATCGTGGAAGTGAACCCAGCTACAATATTCCCTAATAGAAACAATCTCATACCTCTGCTTATCCAGCCCAGCCGATTCAACTGCTCGAGCAAAAGTCTCATAGTGGAGGCTGGGAGTGCAAGCTGCTACTACTACGCCGTTAAGCTTCTTCTCCCTAATCGCGTTAATGATCAATTGCTGACCGATCCCGCTACACATATACATGTAGTCCTCGGCATGCACTACACCGGGGAGCTTCTTGACTTCTTCAACAACCTTCTTAACATCAACAATAGCAGCAATATTCGTCCCACAATGACAGACGAAAACACCTATACGGGGCTCCGAGTAATCGATCTCCGCCAAGCCGGTGAAACACCCCTCTCAATAAATGCTATTACCCGGTTTTCCCGGGGTGTTTAGACTTTATAATATTGACAAGCCTCCCTACTATCTGGTCCCTCCTCTCCCTAGCCCTAGCCATGTTCTCAGATATAATGTTTCTCCCATAACTATCAATAGCTACTAGTAATGGGCCGAAATCTTCTACATGGAAAATCCAGAGGGCTTCGGGAATACCCAGATCCAGCCATTCAACACCTACAACCTCCTTTATAGCATTAGCCGCTAATGCACCCGCGCCCCCGGTGAATATCGTGTATACTGCTCCATACTCCATGCAAGCCCTCGTAGTCTTCTCCCCCATACCGCCCTTCCCAATAATCATTCTTACCCCGAGCTTCTCGATAACCTCAGCTTCATAGATCTCCATCCGGGCACTAGTAGTGGGGCCAGCGGCTATAACCCTCCAACCAGTAGGGGTTTTCTCAACTACTGGGCCGCAGTGATAGATCACACCACCCCTAAGATCGATCGGGGGCTTACCCCCGCCCTCAACAATCTCCAGTAATCTACGATGAGCCGAATCCCTAGCAGTAACAATAGTACCAGTAACATATACTATATTCCCAACCCTAAGCTTCCTAACATCCTCCTCGCTGAGGGGAGTTCGTAAATGATAAGTAGCCATGATACTCTAAGCCCCCCTTAAACTACTGGGTTACCAGTATACTGCCCCCAGGGCTTATCTCGACTAGGGATCTACGAGTAGCCCAGCACTGGAAAACAATACCCACCGGATAGTTGGCGGGGTGCCGATAGGCGTAGTCTATGTGTACTCCTAGAACAGTAGTTTTTCCTCCGAGGCCCATAACACCGATCCCTAGGCTGTTAATGGCTTTAACCAGCTCGTTCTCGAGACTTGCTAGGAAGGGATCCGGGTTCCTCGAGCCTAGTTTTCGGAGGCTAGCAGCTTTCTTAGCAATATACAATGCTGTATCAGCCCCACCACCAATACCAACACCAACAATAGTTGGGGGGCATGGTTTAGCGCCGGCGTTTAATACGGCGTCGATAACTATTTCGGGGAGTGCTTCGAGACCCCTACCCGGCGGTGGAAGCCTCAGCACTGATACGGCCTCGGATCCGCCTCCCTTCGGCACAATATGGATCCTTACACGATCACCATTCACCGGTTCCCAGTGAATAATTGGTACGCCCCTCCCAGTATTATCGCCGGGGTTAACGTGCCGTATAGGATCAACCGTGTTGGGCCTAAGGGGTATAGTCTTTGTAGCCTTCCTAGTAGCTTCAACGAGGATACCCTGTAGATCGGGGAGTATTGGGGAGTCAACCCCTGCCTCTACATAGTAGTGGATCAAGCCCGTATCCTGACAGATCGGCCTCCCCGTCCTCCTAGCTATCTCAACGTTTCTAAGAATAGCCTC
>WAON01000105.1 GCA_015521265.1 Desulfurococcales archaeon | reverse complement strand
GAGCTGGGAAAACCTAGTATCTAGGACGATTGAAGCCAAAACTCTTTATATGCAAGGAGAATGTTCATGAAAATTAATCAATAAGCACCTATAAAAGATCCGATAGATAGAGGTAATTCAATAGCCCCATCCTATTAGTTAGAGATATTGTTCCCCAGTAAATCCCAACCGAATAATCACGGTTTCCCCATAAGCCCTAGCTTTCAGCGGTTACCGTGGTTTAGAAGCATACACGGCCAATTATCGTTCTAGTTGTCGGTACGAATGATCAGGAAAAATATATAATCTCGAGAGTAACTAATTGCATGCTTAACTTTCGTATACATCCTGCTGGAAATAGATACTGAATAGACGCATCTTTTCAGAGCAATATATTCTACCATGCATAGCATGTTCGCCATGAGGATGGAAACATTGAGCTGAGAATTCTCCCAAGAATTATAAATTGAAAAACTATCTGGGTCTATGTGCTTGGCTGGCATGTACTATTTTCTGAGCCTTACTGGTTGTTTCTTCTTTAGTCCGCCGTAGAGTAGGCTGAACGATAACGCGAAGAACAGGGTGGAGGAGAACAGTATGATAAGGCTGAGAAGTGATAGTGTATGATATGTTTTGACTGCTATTCCAATCAATGCAAGCGTGGCGGCCATTATTATGAGGCTAGTGATAATGTTTTCGCGTGGTGTCCTGAGAACTACTTTGTTGCCGTGGGGATCAACGGGTCTGCCACAGCTAGGGCACTCGAAATACTCTATCCTAGAACCACATATAAGGCATGTATCAAGCCCTACTGGGAGGGAGTGGTTGTTCCTACATTTAACTATGTTTAGGGAGAGATCACCACCGCACCACGGACATGTTAAACGATTATTTAAGTAATGGTAAACATCAAGTAGGATTGTTCTCACTATACTGGGCTTACCCCTTACCAATAAGTATAGGTTTGGCTTGAGCCTGGCTGCTCCAGTGTAGTCGCTGGGTGTTTCTGTGCTAATTATGACATACTCGTCGCCGCTGATGGAAGAATACTTGTGGAAACTACTGATCATATCGGTTGCCAGGGCTGCTAACTCCTCGGCTTTTTCCTCATCAACGTTCTTGCCCCAGTACAGTGGGTATCCATCGAGAACAATGACGTACTCTCTGACACCATCTATACTGGAGATATAATCGTTGATAGCTTTAAGAGGATCAGTGTTGTCATTATTTGAACGATTCATTGTATTCACCTATCATATGACTGCTTAGTGTACCCATATGCATGATTACTGATTAATTGATTCTTCTAGGAATGAGGGTATATAAAAAATAGTCATCTTGGAGATTATTATCTAACGATTATCTTTATAATAAGTGGTTCTTCAGGCGATTTCATAGGCTCTACTTGTATCCGTACATTCGCCTTCGTGTTTTCCTTCCTAAGCGCTTTTTTAACAACGTATGCGGCTATGAAGGACTCTGGTGATAGTGTGAATTTTATACCTTTTTTCTGGAGTAGAAGTGCTACTGGTTTAAATATACTGTCATATACCTTTATGACGTAGACACTACCGGATGATAACTTGTCTTCGGGCACCTCTACCTCTACTTTTTCGCTTACCCCTACTAGTTTGAAGACCTTAGGTATATCCTTCTTTAGATCCTCCACATCGCCGAGCTCCACGCCTAGATCCTTTAGCATCTCATCTGCTATACTTGTGGCGTCTCGAAGTATTAGCTGCGTAAGCGCCGCTGATCCCGATCCTAGTGCCTTCGAGAGAGCTAACTGGTACATTGCTATAATGACGTTTATAGTACCGGTTGGGATCTCCTTCTTATCCGACAAATCAAATCTTCCCTCGCTCGCCATGATTATCGACCTAACGCCCCTCCTATTAGAGGGCAGCCTTTATCCTAGGGAGTTGTTTCTTAAGCTCATATCTAAGTCTCCCGAGCACTGCACCATGCTCAGCAATTAGTGCTACAATGTTTTCTCCAATGTCCGATACGAGTGCTATGGAGCCGGTGAATTCTAGAGTAGCTATTTCTGGCTTACCAAGTTCTAGCTCCTTGCCCAACGTCTCGATAGAACCCATTGCTGCGGTCAGCATCGCCGCGAGTGCTTCTTCGTCGAAGGAACCACTTGCCATGATACTATCGATCATGAATCCCTCCTTGCTTATCACAAATACTCCTTGCACATGGGGTATACGGGATAGATCAGTTAATACTCTTTTGAGTGGTGTTACTCCAGCCATTTGCTTCACCTATTAGAGAAACTAACTT
>WAON01000104.1 GCA_015521265.1 Desulfurococcales archaeon | reverse complement strand
GGTATAGCCCGTATGCCTGGATCACGGCATCCCTAGTACCACATCTTTGACATTTCCTCGAACCCTTACCGAACCGGTATATTTTCGGGGGCCTATACTTACCCATAACAACCACCTAAACCCTAGACTATTTCAACTCCAAACTCTTTATGTAGAAATACCATAGCTTCCTCCCTAGATACCCGGTGTCTCCGGGGTAGGTGTTTTTTACGCATTCTTCTACGACGTAGTATCCGGTATCCGGGTCTTTCAATACTTATCGCTACATCCATCCCGAAAACACCGATCTCGGGATCATATTTTACTCCGGGAATCAGTATATGCTCCCTGATCCCGAAGCTAACGTTACCATTTTCATCAAAGCTTGAAGCTTTAATCTTGTTATTAACAGCTTCTAGAGCTTTCCTAAGGAACTCTACCGCTTTCTCCCTGCGTAGTGTTACTTTTGCAGCAATGTTTTCTCCCTTACGTATACCGAAGTCTTTAATAGTCCTCTTCGCTCTTCTGGGAACGGGTTTCTGCCCCGTAAGTTCTTCGAGTACTCGCATAGCATTACCTAGTCTCTCAACGGCTGCTCCGACAGATATATTTACGACTACCTTTGCTAGCCTAGGCTTATACATGGGGTTGCTATTCCATTTCTCGATTATCTCCTCGATGTTGGGTACGTAGTCGTGTATCGTCATTTCTACCATGCACCTTCTGGGAGGGTTATTACTGGCTCTTCAATACCTATTGGGAATACGTATGTTAGACTTGTCTGGAACCTATTACCATGCTTGTCCTCGAGTTCTACGATACTCCTATACCTCCTAATTCCGTATCGTATGTTTCTAACCCTACCGACTCTACCGACGTTTCTCCCACCGCTAATAATCGCGATTACGTCTTCTTTTAAAGGTATATATTCCAGGATTTTCTGTTCTGGTATTGTGATTTTAACCGAGCCAAGCGTCTTATATTCTGCTGCTTCAACAGGGTTTTTCGGGTCTTCAACCCTGATCAATACGTTTCTTCCATCGTGTAGGTTTAACTGGATGTGTCCTCCCTTAACCGTTGTCTTATTCTCTATCCTGCAAACCTTGTACCCGGCTTCCTCCTTACCGATGGGGACTAGATCCATGATCTTTACTGGTACTGGAACCATTCGATAGGCTTCACCGGTATCAACGATCTCTACTACATCCATCAAGCCTACGGGATACTTGTAGTTTCTCCTAACACGACCATCAATCTTGAAATGGCCCTCAACGATCAGCCTCCTAGCTTCTCTCGCTGTTTTAGCGTATTTCAACACGTCTCTAACGAGTATTAATAACGGGATAGACCTATCTATAGCGTGGGGCCCTGGTGATGGTTTAACTGTCCATTTATACTCTTTCCTCAAAACAGGCCAAAACTTTGGGGAAGCAAGTGCTTTTAAATGCTTCTTACCACCCATTCTAGCCATTACTCTTCAGCCTCCTTCTCCTCTTTTTCTAAACTAGGTGTTTCTGTTTCTTCAACCTCTATACTGGTCTTTAAACCCTTTGCCCTACGCTCAATGATCTTCTTGCGCCACTTATCACTTAGATCCAGCTTTATAATCATAACCTTGCTAGGATGTATGGGGTAGTATACAGGTGTCTGATCGGCTTTTTTCCTCTGAACACCTTCAATAAAGATCCTAGACTTCTTAGTGTCAACCCTTACAACTTTTCCTTCATGCCCCTTCCAGTCCCCTCTCATGATCCTAACCGTATCGCCCTTCCTTACAGGCAGCCTCTTAACCCCATACTTCTCCCTGAGCTCGGGGCTTAGAGGTGCGTTGAGTAGTTTCTTTTTAAGGTGTAGTGGTGCATTGTATAGTGCTTTCCTCTGCTTGCTCGGCTTAGCTGAGGATACAAATCCCATTAATCATGCACCCCTCTTCAAACTATTATCGTTGCAATATTGGATATTGCTTCCCACCTCTCAGCAGCTTCCCTCGCTATAGGCCCTCTGATCTCGCTTCCCTTAGGCGTCCCGTCGGGTGTTACTATTACTACTGCATTATCTTCAAAAGCAACCCATGTACCGTCAGGCCTCCTAAAAGGCCTCTTCTGCCTTACAACTACTGCTTTAACTACTTGCTTCCTCATCTCCGGCGTACCCTTCTTAACCGATACTACTACAAGATCGCCTACTCCGGCAGGGGGTACCCTTCTAAGCCTGCCCTTATATCCTGGTACGCCGATTATCTTAACTAGTTTCGCACCACTATTATCAGCTACCTTAACATAAGAGCCTACCTGAAGACCCGTAGCGATCCTTTTCCGAGCCTTACCCTTAAGCTTCTTAGGCATTACTCTCCACCAGCCCTCTTAACTACTCCAAGTACTACGAAGGAAACCGTTTTAGAAAGTGGGCGGGTCTCACCGATAACAACAACATCCCCCTTCTTAGCATTGATGCAGGGCGGGTTATGTGCATGTATAAGCGTGTGCCTCTTTTCATATCGTTTATACTTCTTAACATAGTATAGGTAATCGTGCCTAACGACAACGGTTCGATGCATACTATCCTTTACAACAACACCCCTAAGTATCTGCCCTCTAACCTTAACGTGCCCATGCCATGGACACTTAGGGTCATCACATGTCTCTTTAGGCGGCTCGATTCCCGGAATACCTATATTTCTAGCCTTCATCAAACCATTAATCACCTTTTACGTATCTTTTTCAGCCTCTCTTCTGGTCTAGCTAAAATCCTTGCCCCCCTAATTATTACTTTCTCCCCTGTTGGGAGCATGAATTCAAATACTCCATGCACTTTATAAATCCTTATTCTTCTACCATTATCTTTCTCTATTAATAGTGTTTTCATAGTTTCATCAACAACCAAACCTTCTAAACCAGCAATGCTTGGATCAGGGTATTCGAGGACTCTAATCCTTAACCCTATCAATTCATGATATATAAGGTTCTTACGAGAATGCTTCAATTAAATCACTACGGGTTAGTAGCTGATACTTTAAATTAATTATTAGTTATAACCTGCGAGGAATTAACGGGTAAAATACTGCTTTATTACTCCCTCTTAATCCCGAGTTCTTCTTCTCGAATGATAGTTAATATCCTTGCTATATCCCTCTTAATGTTCCTGATCCTTGCATTATTTGTAAGTGTTCCTATACGTGCTTGCAGTCTCAGCTTTAATAGTTCTAGTCTTAACTCGTTAAGCCTCCTAATCCTATCCTCCATACTCATCCTCCTAATCTCATCCGGCTTCACTGCTCACCGCCCTCCTTTTCCTCCCCTGTTTTTTCTCCAGCTTCTCCTTCCTCTGCTTCTTCCTGTACTGTTTTACTCTCCGGTTTAAGGTCTGCTAGTTGCTCAGGCGGGATATTCTTGATCTCTATGTAGTCTGGCGGTCTAATATTGGGTTTTACAATTACTACTTCAACACCATATACTCCTCTCTTCAATAATGCTTTCCCAACGGCTCTATCAACAATGTATTCTACTAGGTCGCCGGCTTTATAGATCTTTCCTGCTTTTAATTTCTCGTATCTCGCCCTCTCACTTCGAAGCTTACCGCTTATCACGATCTCTGCTCCAACAGCGCCAGCATTCATTATCCTCCTTAACATAACCATTGCAACCCTTCTATATGGTATTTCTTTTTCTAGTGCGCGTACTATTCTGAAAGCTACTACTCTAGCGTTTAGATCGGGGTTTTGTACTGGTAGTACTGTTATGTTTACATTCTCCAGGCCGAAGTGTGTTTGTAGAATAGTTGTTAGCTTCCTTATAACGCTTCCACCCCTACCAATAATCCTCCCCGGATACTCTGCGTAGATAACCGTCCTCCACCCGGTAGGTGTTTTATAGAGTTCTACTCCTGCATAGCCTGCATCTTTAAAGTAATTAGCTAGGAATTCGTCGAGCATAACCCTTTTCAAACTATAATTTATAAAGTGCTCCTTAACCCTAGGCCCAGTCATTTCTTACCAACCTCTTCAACTATTACCTCTACATGTGTTGTCCTCCTATACTTTGGGGTTGCACGTCCAAAGGCGCGGGGCATCCACCTCTTCAGGGTCATGCCTTTATGTACACCTATATGCCGGATCACCAGTTTCTCCTTATCAAGGTCTTTATTCTCCGCATTAGCTTCTACGTGTTCAAGCAGTTTTAACAAGTAACGTGCAGCTTTAACCGGGTACCTACCAATAGGCCACTTATACTTACCCGCTAACCCGTGGCGATGCCCTGTCTTACCCTTATATCGTTTAACCGGTATTGCCTCCTTCATATTGATCACGTTTTCTAGGAGCTTCTTAGCCTCCTCTAGCTTCATACCCTTAACAACGGCTGCAACTTCCCTCATATCCTTGACCGATACGGGTATGTCGAACCCTACGCCTTTAGCGATCTTCGACTCGTCTCGGACTTTGTATGAGTAGTGCCATGTCGGCATGTTTTAACCACCCTTACTTTAGTGATACATACATACTGCTACGGGTTGCTTTAAGGCCCGGCTCACCGTGTTGTACTTTCTTTGTTGTTGGGCTGAATTCTCCCAGGTAGTGCCCGATCATTTCGGGGACTATTCTAACAGGTATGAATTCTTTACCGTTATAAACTGCAATAGTTAAGCCGACCATTTCTGGTAGTACGATCATGTCTCGTACATGGGTTTTTATAATCTTCTTACCCTTCTCTTTCTGCATACGATACTTACGTATTTTAGCGAGGAGTTTAACCTGTGCACGGGTCAAGCCTCTGCGAAGGCTGCGCCTAGCCCTTGCAGGGAATAGGTTTATTAATTCATCCATAGGCATATTCAGTAGTTCCCGCAGCGTCTTACCCCGATACTTAAACTTCTCCCACTCCGGCGGGATCTCTATCTCTATCGACAACAACTACACCTCTCCCACATACTACTCCTCGAATACTAATTATTAATAGTCATTTATTGTTTTCCCTAAACATGGATAATGTGTAACCGTATTTTAAGGTTTAGGTACTGGGTTTCTACCCTATTAAGTGTTTTATGAGTCGAGGGGTTAGTTTGGGTTCAATGTATAGTCTACAACCCATTTCCACTAATTTATCGGCTAGTACCGGATCGTGTCTTTGAGGAGTTATTATCGTTACTTCTACCTGTTTGTCTAGTATTCTTCTCGCCTGGATTGCGGGGTCCTCGTCCGGAATCGTTTGCATTAGATCACTGAACATGACGACTCTATCACCAGGGGCTACTAATCTATAAACAGTCCTTAATGCGTTAGTTATATTAGTGTAGCCTGTAAACCCTTTCAGGTATACTTCCACGAGGAATCTTATAAGTAATTCCCTAATAGTCTTCTTAGATGATTTGAAGACTATGGCTTCTCTCGAGAATAGAACAATATATTTTGAAACCGGTAGGAAGTATGCAGATGATAAAATTGCCCACGTAGAGAATTTCAACATGGAGCCGCTTGTATCAATTAGTAAGTGTATTCTATTCATACGCCATCTATCCCTTCTAGTTATCTCATAGTTGAGTCTTACATAGTTGTATATAGTCTTTCTAAGATCAATAAACCCTTTAATAGGAGAATACTTGTACCTACCTACGGGTTCACCGATCCTCTTCATAGCATTTCTTAAAACAATGTAACCTATTTTAATAGCTCTATCAATCATTTCTTTTTCAATAACTCCCCTCTCTCGAACAAGTTTGGATATAGTTAGGGCTAGATACTCGATAAAAAATTCCGGCTTCCTCCGAGAGAAACTGTACAGTAGTGATGTATAATCTCTACTAATCATTGATTCATAGATTGGTTTTAAGTCTGGATCAAGCTGTTCGGGATCGATTTTAGAGAGCAGATATTCCGCATAATCTAGACGGGCAGGGTCGTTAGTTATTAAGTAATTAATAGTCTCGCCCACCGCTTTTCCAAGTAGTATCTTTGCTTTAAGCCTAGGCTCTTTAATTTTGACGTTAAGACCGGATAATGTATATATGTCTAGTTTCGACATAATGCTCCTTATAGATCTTTTACTCATATTCCTTGATATGATCTTACGCCTCTCATCTATTGGAATCCTATATAGATCTCTAAGAACATCCTCGATATTAACCTCTCTAAGCTCGTCCTCATTCATATAATTGATAGAATATGGGTTTACATAACCCAGTCTCTTTGTTAGCTTCTTCATTATTCTTTCATTACTAGACAATACTGTGGAAAGTCTATTATCCGTCTTAACCCTACCTGCTGCTTCATTTAGAAGTGTTTTATCTACCTTTTCATTATATCCATAATATTTTTCAATTAATTGTACAAGTCTGTTTGAGTCGAGGCTTTTCAAGAATTGTGGTGTTATCAGTTTTGGCCATAATCTGCTGGGAATCTCGATCATATATTTGTATATGTCTTTATAGTCTATACTCCTCTCACATTCCTTATCTAAAAACTCGCCGTATATATCCCTATTAATAGTTAGACGCTTGCTACGCGTCTTGATAATATACTTGTTCTTCCTAAGCCAGATATAGTCTAGGAGATCAGTTTGTGAAGTCTTATTTGAAAATATTTCTGAAACTGTAAATTTTCTCTTCCCATGTATTTTTCTCAGAATGTGCATTGTACTAGTGTATTTATATAGTGGTTCTATACTGGTTTCCATTGATTTATAACTGATCCCAATAGAGCCTAGTAGTTCCGGAAAGAACCTATCTATGGGTGCATTTAGCGATTTTAATGTTATGTATAGCTTCAGATAAGTGATCAATTTATCCGGTGGAATATTATCTCTTATCTCTCCCAACTTGCTGAGTGCTTCGTTAACATCAGCCTTAACAGCTTTATCCAGCTGATTCAACAGCTTCAAGGACAACCTCCTCATCTTCAGGGTTTTTAATGAGAGTTGCTCGTGCTGCCTCGATTAATTCATTTATTGTTGCTTCCCTGTTTTTCTGTTCTGCTAATATTGCTGTAATTGTTAGCCATGATACTAGGTCTGCTGTACCTGGTTTATAGACTGCTTTTTTCCTGAGAATCCTTACAATCTCTAATGCAGTCTTTACCATTTTTCCAGGTATCCGATCTATTAGGTTTCCTAGTCTAAGCTTTACGATCTCATATTCTTCCTCCATACTGGGGTATTTGAATTCTATACGGATTACTCTCCTAAGGAATGCTTCGCTTAAATCGCTCTGTGCAATGTCTAATGGGTTGCTCGTAAATATTATTTGGAAACCAATACCTCTCTGATAGTAGACTTTCTTCAGCTCGGGTACTATGATCCTCCTTTTATCTATTATGTCTAAAAGCATGTTTTGGAAGTCCTCATTACTCCTCCTGATCTCGTCTATTAATACCCCAGTATCTAGTATTAGTGCTGCTAATAATGGTCTCGGTATGAAGCTTTCTTCATTGAATCCTTTAGCCATAGCCATTGCTGGGTGGAAGTCGCCTATAACACGGTATTCATCGTAATTCTCACTACATGGTAGTACGAATGCTGTCTTACCAGCCCATAATGTCAGGATCGCCTCTCCGATCTCAGTCTTACCAGTGCCCGGAGGTCCTTCGTAGAGTACTGGGCGATTATTTAGGAATGCAGCTACAGTTAGATAGACTATGTATGGTTTTACTACTAGTCTATATTCATTCTTCAACCGCTTAATGATCTCCTCTGGATTCCTTACCGGCTGCCGCGGCTTTATTAGTGGTCCGTAAATCTCATATACTTTACGTATTATAGGGTCTTCTACTAGTAAATTCTTTGGATTGTTCATTTTTTATTAATCACCCATATTCGTTAATGATATTAAATCCTGTATTATAGGTATCCGCTGGGTTGATGGGTTATGTACGTTGTTAAGCGTGGTTTTTATTTTCGGAGTGGTGATAAGGTTTTTGTCGATGTGTATTGTGGTAAAGGGTTTGTTAGGATATGTGTTATTGGGATTGCTAAGAAGCCCCGAGGTGGGCGTAGGATTGCGGGTGTTTATGATCGATTGCTTGTAAAACTTTACTCTGAAAGGGGTGGTTATTTAGAGTGTTTTGAGAGGCGTGTACAGGGCGAGGTAAATATTGTGAAAACCCTGATAGATGATAAAC
>WAON01000103.1 GCA_015521265.1 Desulfurococcales archaeon | reverse complement strand
ATATATAAGGTTTTTATTAATCAATTATTTAAAACGCTGATATACATATATCCATGGAAAAACACTTAGAAGGTGGAAAATCTATATACAACCTGGAATGAGTCGGTAAAAAATTATGAACCAATAATCTTCCTAACAAATACTTCAAGCCTATCAAGTGCTTCCTCGAGGTTCCCCATATTGGTAGCATAGCTTATCCTCACATGATCATCCCATGATGGCCCGAACGCTTTGCCCGGTACAACTGCTACTCTAGCCTCTTTCAAGAGTTTCTCGCTGAAAGCCATGCTATCCATTCCAGTCTCTTTTATGCTTGGGAATATGTAGAAGGCTCCATGGGGCTTATTTGCCTCAAGCCCGATCTCCCTTATCCTCCGGTAAACATAGTCCCTCCTCTTCCAATAAGTATTCCTCATTTCCTCCACTGCTTCCCAGCTGCGCGGATCCCTCAGTGCCTTTGCGGCAGCGTATTGTATGAAGGTTACCGGGCAGGTTACCGTGTACATGTGTATCCTCGTCATTTTCTCGATAATCCACTCCGGCGCTGCTACGAATCCAAGCCTCCACCCGGTCATTGCGAAGGTTTTGCTGAAGCCGTTAACCGTGATCGTGTGTTTGAATAATCCGTTTAGGGATCCAATACTAGTATGCTTGTAGCCATCGTAGACTAAGTATTCGTAGACTTCATCACTGATAACGTAAAGGCCGTGTTCAACTATGAAATCAGCGATCTCCTCTATATCACTCCTAGTGAGAACCGTCCCAGTCGGATTATTAGGCGTATTAATTATTAATACCTTAGTCTTCCCGGAAACATGCTTCTCTAAATCCTCTATTCTAGGCTTAAAATCCTCCTCCGGCCTAGTTGGGACTAGTACCGGTTTTCCACCGGCAAGTATAACTTGTGGAGCATAGGATACAAAGGCAGGTGTTGGGATTAATACTTCATCACCGCTCCTAATAATACTGGCCAAACCCATTAAAACCGGCATATTAGCACCAACAGTAACAATAACCTCCCGCTCAGGATCAACATCTAAACCATTATCCCGGCGGAGCTTCTCAGCAATAGCCTCCCTAAGCATGGGCAAGCCGCGATTAGGCCCATACCTCGTAAAACCCTTCATCAAGCCCTCAACAGCATAATCCTTAATATGCCGTGGAGTATCAAAATCAGGCTCACCAATAGCAAGACTAACAACACCACTCATACGAGCAGTCAATTCAAAGAAGCGACGAATAAGACTAGGAGGAACACGATCCAACTGCTCACCAAGGGACAAGACTATCACCGAGTAATATCTACCTTATAAATCGGTTATTTTATTAGCAGGGTTAATTATCTGGGTTATCGATCAGGATAAGAAGGGTGATTAATTACCACTCATAGATTCTAGCTAGATATACTTCCCTGTCTTTCTTCGTGATATACTTGTGTATGTCTAATCCGTAAACGTATGTGTCCGTAATCTCGTTTATGTAGTCTATGATTTTGTAGAAGCCTAATGAAAGGTCGTCTACTACTATGATTGCATAAACCGGGCTGATACTTATGCGTTTAAGATTAAAGTATTTCCTTAATTTCCTACGTAGATCTACGGCCCGCCTATTTTTTGAATACTTGACTTTACTTTCGATACTAGCAGCGTCTTCATCAATATCCCATGTTATATCATCAAATGCAGAGTAGGCTTCATCCACTTTTTCGAATTCTCGGGAAATAGAGCTCCAATAATACCATCGATAATATAATAAGTATACTTGTAGTAAACCATTCTTTTCCTCGAAGATGAACTCGTCGAAACCCGTCTTTTTCTTGAAAACATTATCATATACGAGAGATTTCTCCGAGTTAATGGGTGGTATAATGGATGGATTACTGCGTATAACCCAGCGGGTTTCCTCTAAACTTAGAGGTTCCCCTTTTGCAATTGTTAGTTTTTCGCCCTCCTTAACTCCTATCTTAAATAACCAGTGGGGGGTTTTCCAAACGCTCAAATGTGAACACCTTTAATAGTGTTATGTGTTACAAGTTTTTATTAAAGATATTCTTCACCTATGAAGTATTAAGGTGTAATTATCGTTGTTTCCTGGATATGATGTGTTTAGTGAGTAACCTGGTGGTATTCAACTGGTTAGGTTAGAAATTTATTCTACACCATACTATACTGATTCATTAATACGGTATATACCGTGGATTGGAGAGTGGATTGGTATGGGTCTTAGGACTTGTAGTAATGTGATCGAGTGTATAGGTAACACGCCTATAGTTAGGATGCCGAAGATCGAGAAGGATGCAGGAGTAGACTTCGAGATATGGGGTAAGATGGAGTTCACCAACCCCACTGGTAGCGTTAAGGATAGGATGGCGCTATACATGATTCGCAGGGCTATGGAGAGCGGAGAGTTAAAGCCTGGTATGACTCTTGTCGTGCCGACTACTGGTAATACGGGCATAGCCTTTGCAGCCTATGGTAGCTACTTCGGCTTCAAGGTCTTAATCGTTATACCCGAGGAGATGAGTGCTGAGCGATTCCTATTGATGAGGCTTTTCGGCGCAGACTTCTACTTCACACCAGGCGGTGAGAGCGATGCTGGTAAAGCATTGGAGATCGCTAAGAAGCTAGCCGCGGAGAACCCCGATAAATACTACGTGTTCGACCAGTGGGGTGATGAAGCAAACGTACAAGCACACTACGAGACAACTGGTAAGGAGATACTAGACCAGATCGGATGCCCAGACGCCTTCGTAGCACAAGTTGGAACAGGCGGTACATTGATGGGTGTTGCTAAGAGGCTGAAGGAGGAGTGTAAAAACGTTATCGTAGCCGGGGCAGAGCCAGCGGAGTGCCCAGTTGCAGCCTACTGGTTCAAGACCGGTAAAGAAGGACCCTGGGGACGCCACGAGATAGAAGGTGTTGGAGACGGATTCGTACCAGACATTGTTAAGAGGTACAAGCACCTACTAGACGACTTCGTAACAGCTACAAGTGATGAAGCAATACAAATGGCCCGCAAAATCGCTAGGCTCGAAGCGATGCCCGTAGGTATTAGTAGT
>WAON01000102.1 GCA_015521265.1 Desulfurococcales archaeon | reverse complement strand
AATCAGATCTGCATGGGTTTTCATATAGCCTTTAAACATGTAGCCTACTGGGATTGCTAGTGCGATAATTATGAAGACGTATAGTAGTAGGTATTTCCTAAGGTGTTTTGCGAGTTTGAGAGCCTTATTCATTCTGGGTCACCTTGTTGGTATTGTATTTGTTTCCGGGATATATAAATTTACCGACTGGTCAGTCAAACCAATCGGTCAACAACCCATGGATAAACCTATGAAGCCCAATTACCAGTAAAATATGCCGGGGTAGGCGGCGAATTGAAGTATACTAGGCTCGGAAAATTCAAGGTAAGCGTAGTAGGCATCGGCGCCTGGCAGGCCGGGCAGAGGAGCTGGGGGCGTAGCAGCCGGGAGGAGTTAATAAAGACTTACCGCTACGGCTTCAACAACGGTATAAACCTCATAGATACAGCCGAGATCTATGGCTGGGGCCGTAGCGAGAGGATCGTTGGCGAAGCAGTAAAGGGTTATAGCGACATAGTAGTAGCGACAAAGATCGCCGGGTGCTTCTTCCACCCAGTATGGATTAGGAAGAGGGTGAAGGGCAGCCTCCAGAGGCTAGGGTTGAAGAGTATCCCGCTATACCAGGTACACTGGCCTCCAAGCATATACTCGAGGCTCTGTCCAGGCTTCAGGGTTCTCGAGGAACTCGTTGAGGAGGGACTAATTGAATCAATAGGTGTATCAAATTTTAACCGGAAAGAATTCATTAGGGCTAATAACTGCTTGGAGAATGAAAAAATAGTTTCCAACCAGGTCGAGTACAGCCTAGTTCAGAGGGCTCCGGAGAGAGTACTCCTACCAGTACTAGAAGAATACGGGGCAAAAATGATCGCTTGGGGCCCACTAGCTAAGGGTGCATTAGCCGGTAAGAAGAAAATAGATAACATAGCCCGACTAACGGATCCAAAATTCCACAGGGCAAGGAAGGATGAGGGACTACTCGGAGCAATCAAGACGGTAGCAGAGGAGGTAGGAGTCTCAATGGCTACCGTAGCTATAGCATGGATTATCAGTAAAGGAATAATACCCATCGTTGGGGCTCGTAGGAAGAAGCATATCGATTCACTAATTGAAGCAGCCGAGCTAAACCTTAAACAACACCAGTTAAAACTGCTCTATGAAGCATCGAGGAAATACTTGTCCGGAGGTATTACTAGGGTTACTCTTAGAATAATGCCCGACATACTATACTGCGGGATCCTATGGCTAATACGTGGTGCGTAAACAAGAAAAGTAGAAGGTTAGTGTAATACAACCCTGTTTAGTCGAACTGTTTCTTTCTCATCGTTTCCTCGTATTTACGGATAATTTTTTTAATCGATTCAAGAACCTCCTTATCCGATACATACTTTTCTTGATTAAGATCTCTTCTGGCCTCCTCAATATACTCATTGAAATACTTGATCACATTCTCCTTGAACTCCCTTACTTTTTCCATTGCCTTTTCAATGGGCATATCTTCACACTTCTTATAGCAGTTCTCCAATTCCCCAACCAGTGTGGATAGGAGGCGCAGTACGTGTTTGAAATCGTTAATTACCTCGCCTAGCCGGTAACGGTAGTAGAGGTATCCGGCTTCTACGCTCATATAGTAGAAGCGCCTATCCCATAACTCCCTGCGATCAACAGCTTCTCCATAAGTTTTACTCAGAGAATAATAGCGTGCCCCCATTTCTAATAACTTCCTCAGGGCTTCATCTCTATCTACATGATAATCCATCATTATACGTTCAATGACTTCTAAGAGGTGATCATCCTTAATAATTTGTCTAATACATTCACCATCCTTGCTACCCTTCATTCCCAGCAATCTCCGAATATTCAATTTACCCACTTCATCCACACTATAAACCAATACCCCACTCTCATACATATTAGATACTACATTAATACTCTATTTAACTAAACTTCGTGTTTAGCGGGAAAGGTTTTTATTTTTATAATGGTACTGCATACTGGTGGTGGATGGTTTGGATGAAGATGGGGG
>WAON01000101.1 GCA_015521265.1 Desulfurococcales archaeon | reverse complement strand
GTTTGGAGGGGTTTCTGGTTGGAGATTCGGGAGGCTCAAGAACTTATTCGTAGATTGTATTATGAGAGGGATAGTTCTCGAGGAGTATTCGCTACGTTCACATGGCTCGTCGAGGAAGTTGGGGAGGTTGCCGATGGACTGCTCAAAATGGATAGAGCTAGCCTCGAGGAGGAAATAGCCGATGTATTTGCTTGGCTGCTGAGCCTGGCTAATCTCTTGGATATTGATGTTGAGAGGGTTTTTAAAGCTAAGTATTTACGTGGTAGGACTTAACTGCTCTTATAATGTTCTTAGCTCTATCAGGATCTTCCTCTACAATTGTACCGGTAACGATTATGTCTGCACCAGCTTCAACGAGGTTCCGTGCTATAAATGGGGACCTAATGCCTCCCCCAACGATTACTGTTAACCCCGTCTTCTCCTTAACTATTCGGGGGTATGTGAGGGGTACTGGATGCTTAGAACCGCTTCCAGCTTCAAGATATATGTATTTAAGCCCCAGCATCTCCGCTGCTAACGCATAGGCTAATAATACGCCGGGCTTATTCGTTGGTAGTGGCTGTATCCTTCCAACGTGTGCTACTGCTGTATCACCATATACTACGATATATGCTGTCGGCAGTGTTTCTAGACCGTATTTTTTAATTATTGGTGCGGCAGAAACCTGTGCTCCGATAAGGTAGTAGGGATCGTTGCTGTTCATCAGGATCATATATAGTACTGCATCAGCTAGTGGTGTTAAACAGTTTATGTTTCCCGGGAAGACTATTACCGGCTTCCCAGTTTCCCTTAAGATCTTTGCTGTCTCACCCGCTTCTTCCGGTGTAACGGCTAGGCTTCCACCTATTAGGAAGGCGTCTGTTCCAGCTTCTACTAAGTGCTCCGCTGTTTTCTCCAGGTCTCCGCTTACTCTGTCGGGGTCTATTAGGGTGAAGTGTAGCTTCTCCCCCTTCCCGATCTTCTCCTGGATATACTCGTGTACTTTAGGCTTCACTGCTTCCAGCCTGCTCGGCTTTTAATTCCTCCTCTTCCTCGGGTATCTTACGGAATTCTACCTCGAGTTCTCCTTCCTCATATTTATCAATGAAAAGGGAGTACACGTCTACTGGCTCATACATTTGTGGTACTTCAAGCTCCGCGTATAATCCACAGGTTCCACATGTTATTACTGCGAGTTTTCTGCCTTCAACACCTATCTTTTCAAACTTTATCCTAAGGGTTTTTGCTCCGCAGTGTGGGCATTGGAAGAATGTTGGTATTCTCCTGATCTTTCTAACTGGTTTCTTATACTTCTTCCTCCTCCTACCCAATACTCATCTCCTCCTGGTATATAGTAGGTTTCTAAGCGTTGGGCTCAGCCCTATGCTTATGATCTCGTGTATTATTTTTAAATACTCGTTTACACTTAATTCTAGTTTTCGATAGGTTTTATTCTTGTATGCAACCCACTGTATTATTAAGTGTTTACATGCTAGCTCCTGCTTCTTAGCCATAACTTTTATTGTGAAGTTTTTACAGGTGCAGTACATTCCGGGTATTACTATGTGGTCTCTCCTTGTACCAATGTATATCCATACCGGTGCCCATTCCCCGTATTCTCTAATATATAGCCTAACCATCTTCCTTAAACCGGCTCTTGAAACTATTTCAGGCATAGACTTGATCTCTTTTTCGGTGAGTCCGTTGATGTAGTTTATTGTATCCCTTACATCCATTAGCTCGTTTCCCCATACACTCTTACTACTCCGTGTGGTGTAGTTATTATTACGGTGTCTACTAGTTTCCTTGGGAACAGCCCGGTTTCCACTACTCCGTTAATCTCCTTGATCATCCTGTTCATTTCCTCAGCGTCGTGTACTTTACTGGTATACAGGTCTACTATGTAGTTCCCGGTATCCGTTATTATTGGTCCATCCTTCCTCCTACCCATCCTTAAAACCGGTTTGCCTAGGGCTGAGAGACTCTTTAAAACGTAGGATAGGCTGGGTGGTGATACTTCTATCGGTATTGGTTTTAGGTATAGGTATGGTTTACCGTTATACTTTGTATAATCACCTATATAGATCCTCCTATCAGCTATCAATGCAAGCTGCTTCTCCCAGTGTAGTGCACCACCCCTACCCTTAACTATGTCAAGCCTACTACTAACTTCATCGAATCCATCAACGTATAAATCCAGGTGTTCAATATATCCCGGCGGAGTAGCCGTTACGCCTCTACGGGAAAGGTATAGTAGTGTATCGATGCTCGATACGGCAACCTTCAACCCAGCTAATACACCATCACTAATCAGTTTATCAATGAAGAACTTAATCGTAGAACCCGTCCCCAACCCTATGGACTCAATACTTTCCAGAAGCGGCTCAACGTAATTGTAAGTGTAAAAACCAACCCTTTTCTTCAAAAGGATCGTTGACAAACAAACCAGCACCCATGTAGACGTATTTAAATATTGAGATGGGCCCGCGGGGATTTGAACCCCGGGTCACGGGGAGTCTCGCCCCTGGGTCTCCGGCGGCGTATATCAGGGGGTCTTTAGAGGGGTCCCGAACCCCGCATCCTAGTCCAAGCTAGACGACGGGCCCATATTTCATAAATTCGTGTATTTTCGGTGATTAATATAAATATCTTTTTCTAACCAAAACATTTTTTATATTTTTAAGGAAAGACCTTAACTGAGGGGAAACAAATACCGTTGAATATATTCGTTGTCTGGGGAGAGTTTCATGTTTAATCTATCTAGTTGTTTTCTCTTTTTATTGATTATTGTATTCTTCATGATGCCTTATGTAAATACTCATACATATGCTTATACAAATTTAGAGGTAGAAGTAAAATTCATATATACAAAAATCCCCTACCCCGCCAACAAGAACATAACCGTGAGGAATATATCGAATACTCGAATCATTCAAGCTATTGTAACATCATCTAATCTAACAAAGATAGCGTTCGAAGACGAGGTAGATAGGGTTGAAAGAAAATATATCTCGGAGAATAATTTGAGCGTAAAAATAGACTATATAGCTACATCACTCCTTCAGAATAGTATCAATTGGTCGTGGGTTGGCGATGATGTTTTTGGTGTTAGCGTTTATTCTGGGAATAACTCTATGCTCGTATTCATCGTTGTAGGCAGGGATGCTCCTAGTAATAAGTCTCTGATAAACTATCTCGTTAATAAGACAAGGGAATTTGCCTCAAAAAGACCATCCATCAAAAACCTCAACATAGCATTCATAGTCTTAAAAATACACGGATACAGTATCAAAAGGTTCGAACAAGTGGAGACAAGGGTTTACAAAATGTTTGAAGGAATAGTTAAGAAATACTGCAGTGAATGCAGCGTAACAACCGGTACATTCTCATATGGTTTAATGCTGGGTATTATCGTGGAGAATAATGTTAGCGGGTACAAGATATACCGGATAGTAACATCCAAGCATTTCTTCGAGGAGGTAAAACCGATCCTCGAGTTAATAATCAATAAAACGGGTGCGGAGATAATATACATAATAGTATTCGACCACTTGTTCAGTCATGGAAACAACCTCGTAGAGATAAGCCCTAGGAAAACAGCTAATACGGCAACATATGAAGCCCCGCCTGCTCCGAGAAATACTACCAGTATTACTACTAGCGGAAATGAAACAATGGGATTCAAAGGTTTAACGAATAAAACAATGGGTAGGGATTGGCTAGACTACTCTACCCTAACACTAGTAGTCGCAGTATTGATCGTAGCGGTTGTTGCCTCCTCCTTATTACTGTATAGGAAAACCTAGTGTTCAAGTATTCTCGGAATATTCTCAGGGTATGGTGGATGAATTACTCCCTTCTCAGTTATGATAGCGGTTACGAGGTCTGGATCAGTTATATCGAAGGCGTAGTTTAAGGCTGGTACATCCGGTAATGTTATCGGGTGCCCCAATACTTTCCTAACTTCATCCGGGTTCCTCTCCTCGATTACCACGTCGTCAATACTAGATTCCAGGTCGATAGTGCTTGTTGGTGCTGCAACGTAGAAGGGTATCCCTTTACGCTTCGCTGCTAATGCGATCATGTATGTTCCAATCTTGTTAACAACGTATCCCTCCCTCGTAACCCTGTCAGCCCCGACTATTACGAGGTCTACTAGTCCCTTCCTAATAACGTATCCAGCCATGTTATCCGTGATCAGTGTTACCGGTATACCCTCTCTTACAAGCTCCCAGACAGTCAGCCTAGCACCCTGTAGGACTGGCCTAGTCTCTGTCGCTATAACCCTTATCTTCTTACCTCTATACCATGCAGCCCTCATAACCCCTTCAGCTGTTCCGAAAGCTGCTGTTGCTAGTGCTCCAGCGTTGCAATGGGTTAGTATCGTAGAGTTATCGGGTACTAGTTCTGCACCATACTCCCCCAGTTTTATGTTAGCACGTATATCTTCATCCATGATCGCCAGGGCTTCTTCCTCGAGTTTCTCGGCGAGCTTGACTGTATCCGTTGTCTCTTCCAGTCCACTGTGTAGTTTTTGCTTCATCCTCTTTAAAGCCCAGAATAAGTTGTGTGCTGTAGGCCTAGTGTTCCATAATAGGTTTATAGCGTCGATTAGTAGCCTAGTATACTCTTCTAATGGTTTATTCGTTATAGTGTACGCGTAACTAGCTATTCCCAATGCTGCGGCTACACCTATCGCTGGTGCTCCACGTATCTCCATGTCGATTATTGCTTTAGCAATCCTCCCAGGATCACTGCTACAAGTTATTTCTTCGTGGAAGGGTAGTTTTAGCGTGTTTATCCAGCAAGTCTCTCTACTTTCCTCCTTCCACCATACTGCACGGATTTTCAACGGGTAAGGGTACTCGTTCAACATGTTAACACCGTGAGAATCAGTGTTTTATGGAAAAATATATGAAGAAACCGGAATATAATAGTATAGCAGTGGTAGATGTGTTATGGGATTAGATACAGCTAAAATCCTAGGCATTATAGGAGTGATCCTTGAGATCATAGGCGGGTTCTTCCAAGGAGTGGGTTCAATTGTCGGGTTAGTCCTAGTAATAATAGCGGTATACATGGTGTCTAAGGAGACTAATAGATCGGATATCTTCAACAACTACATAATATACTTCGTCCTAGCAATCGTTGCTATTGGTGTATTCTTTGTCGGAGTATTAAGCACGATCTTAGCTATGGGTATTGGTAGAGCGGGCTTCTTCACCCCGGGCATGGGTGGTGGAGCCGATTTATTGAAGATCATTGGTGCTATACTCGTATGGCTCGTTATAGCGTGGATAGTGCTGATTATAGGGACATACTTCTTAATGAAGAGTTATTCCGGTATAGCTGAAGCACTTAACCATGGAACATTCCGGCTTGCCGGTAAACTCTACTTCTTCGGCGCGATACTATTAGTCATATTAATCGGTGCTATACTCATAATTGCTGGTGTAATCGTCGAGTTAATAGCATGGGCTACAATGCCTACCGAGCTACCGAAGAAACCCGGCGAGGCTCCCCCACCCACTACTGGAGAAGCTGGTATGGGCGAGCCCGTTATCTAAGGAGAATCCTTAGTTATTCAATAAACAATCCTGTTTTTTAAAGCACGTAGGTTACCCTAGCAGTTATTATTCCTCCTAAAAATCAGTGTTTACTAGTATCAAGCATTAATGAACTGTTAACTAGTGTTGGAGGTGTTTTAAAGAGTTGGTTTCTAAGTATGTTGCAGAGTTTGATGCTGAAGAGTGTCGGGGCATTGTTAGGGATCCTGTTTTTATTAATGATTTGGATAAGAGATGGTTCGGCCGGCGTGTGGGTGATTTATTGTATTTAGAGATAGTTGAGATCGCGTATTTATTGTTGAAGTCTAAGATAACTATCAAGGATTCTTCTATGGAGATCAATGATCTTGAATCCTTTATGAATACCTACTATGAATGCTTGAAGGAGTTTTTCTGGCCCCGCCTAGTTGTTTATAGGGATCTTAGGGATAGGGGGCGCCGTGTAAGGGTTCTTGGTGGTAATGAGTTTCTTGTTAGGGATAAGTATGGTGAGCTTAGACTAGTCGTCGTGTTGGAGGAGGGTAGGAGGGTTGGTGTTTCGAGTATACCTTTAATTGTTGACAAGGCTTTGGATAATGGTTTGAAGCCCGTGTTGGCTATTGTCAGCCTCCAAGGTGATCTAACCTATTACGAGCTTACTATTATTCAGCCTTCAAAGGAATCCTAGAGAATGTGGGTGTCTGGTTATGGGTGATAAAGAATACTATCCACCCCGGGGGCTTAGGGATATCGTTGGTAGGGAAGCATATGTGTATGAGTATGTCTTCAACGAGTTCCGCCGCATCTCCCGGCTACACGGCTTCCAGCCAGTGCTTCCCCCGACAATAGAGTATTATAGGTTGTTTGAGGAGAAGAGCGGCGAGGAGATCAAGAAGACTATGTATGTGTTCGAGGATAAAGCTGGTAGACTATTAGCTCTCCGCCCAGAGGTTACTGCTAGCATTACAAGGATCTATCTGAGAAAGCTTAGGGGAGAGGTGAAGCCTGTAAAGTTATACTATGTATCCCAGTGCTTCCGCTACGAAGAACCACAGTTTGGGCGTTACCGGGAATTCTGGCAGGGTGGTTTGGAAGTTATTGGTGTGAAGGATGTATCGGGTGACCTCGAGGCTGCATATACAGCTTCCCGCTTCCTTGACGCTTTAGGCCTTAAGCACAAGTATATTGTTGGGAATGTAGCTATTCATAGATCACTGATGAAGGGTTATGGGATACCGCTTGATGTGCAGGATCATGTTCTACACTTAATTGATAAGTCTATGATCGATGAAGCAGTTAGTGTTTTGAAGAAGTATAGTATAGAGGCTGGTATGGCTATGAAGGATTTATTGTCTCGGAGTATTGATGAGTTAGAGTCTTTTATTCGGGAGTATAAGGATGTGCTTGTCGATGTTGATAGGGTTGTTTTTGAGAATGAGAGGCTTATAGGTTTTATTACTAGTCTCCGAGAGCTTGGCTATGAAGCTGTTTATGATCCCGGTCTTGTCCGTGGATTAGCCTACTATACAGGGCTTATCTATGAGTATAAAGCTATTAGTTCTAAGCTCAGGATCAGCATTGGCGGTGGGGGGCGTTATGATGGTTTAAGCACTGTTTATGGTGGACCCTACGAGTACTTTACCGGTCTAGCCCTCGGCCTTGACCGTGTAATACTCGCCTTAGAGGATGGTTTTTCTCTTTCTCGAGGCTTGGATGCCGTCATCATATTATCTACGGATATCCCCCTCTCATATGGTTTGAGGATTAAGTCCCTGCTTGAAGATTATGGTTTGTCGTCGATGATGGTTGTGGTTGGGAAGATTGGTAAGGGTGTTAGGCTTGCTAGTAGGAAGGCTGCCCGTTTCGCATTAATAATTGGGCGGAGGGAGTATAGTAGTGGCAGTGTTAGCGTTAAGGACTTGTCTAGTGGTGTGCAGGTTGAAGTTTCCCTAGAAGCCCTACCCTTATACCTGTATAGCGAAGCAAAAACTTAATCCTCTAGGCTAGAGAAGATTATAATGGTGTATTCTATGACGCCTATTGATCTAGGGCTTTTACTAGTACTTATAGGCGTTATATTGATAATTATCGAGATAGCTACTCCCGGCTTCTTCATCGCAGTCCCTGGTACTGTAGCTATTATTTACGGCTTAGTAATCATGTTGTTTCCCGGCGCGTTGAATAATCCATGGGTTCCGTGGATAATGTTCCTATTAGCTTTTCCAATAGGTTATGCTACTTACTTGATCTATCGTAGGCTTTCCCCGCCATCGAAGCCTGTTACCGAGAGTTATGAGGGATTGATCGGTATGACTGGTATTGTTGTTGAGAAAGTTGTACCGGATAGTTTGGAGGGTAAGGTGCGTATCGGTACTGATATTTGGAGCGCTACTAGTGATCGAGTGATCGAGCCTGGGGAGAAGGTTGTTGTTATCGGTGTCGAGGGGGTACATTTAATAGTTAGGCCTTTATCAATTAGAAATAGGAGAGGTTAATTATACAAGGATATCAGTATTGATCCCTGGGTGGTAAAGGATTGGACCCATTAACGGCCCTAATCCTACTATTATTAACGATCCTCATAGTATACTTGATAGCTAGGGGTATTGTTGTTGTTAGGCCTTGGGAAGTGGGTATATACATTAGGCTTGGAAGGTTCGTGGGGATACTGAGGCCCGGTATACACTGGGTTCCGCCGCATATAAGCACTATTCACCGGATTGATCTGAGGACTCAGGTTGTAGATGTTCCCCGTCAAGATGTTATTACCCGAGATAATAGCCCGGTTACCGTTGATGCAATAGTTTATTTCAGGGTGATTGATCCTAAGAAAGCCTTTTTCGAAGTAACAGATTATCGCGCCGCGATACTAGCACTTGCACAGACAACGCTTCGTAGTGTTATCGGTGATATGGAGCTCGATGAAATACTCTACAATAGAGCGGCTCTTAACGCTAAGCTTAGGAGGATACTTGATGAAGCTACTGATAAGTGGGGTGTTCGTGTAGAAACCGTAGAGATCAGGGAGGTTGAGCCGAGTCCGCGTGTTAAGAAGGCTATGGAGGAGCAGACTAGTGCTGAGCGCGAAAGGAGGGCTGCTATTCTCCGAGCTGATGGTGAGAAGAGAGCTGCAATCCTTAAAGCTGAAGGTGAGCGCACAGCTGAGATATTGAGGGCTGAGGGTGAGAGGATGAGTAAGATACTCCGAGCTGAGGGTGAGAGGCTTGCAACTATTCTTAGGGCTCAGGGTGAGGCTCAGAGGCTCCGCATATTAAGCCTTGGAGCCGCTAGTCTTCACAGTCATGCATTAACTGCTATGAGCCTTGATACCCTAAAGGCTATGGCTGATGGTAAAGCTACGAAGATAATAGTACCCTTTGAGGTTTCAAGGCTTATAGAAGCTATATCTGCTTATCTCGGTAAGGGTGTTAAGACTCCGCAGGTTCCCGAGATCGATATTGAGAAGCTGGTGAAGCTGGTCGGTAAGCCTGAGGAGGTTCTCGGCAGTATTCCGAGCTACGAGGAGCTATCGGCTGAAGTTAAACGTGTTGTTGAGGAAGCTAAGAAGCGTAGGCTTAAACCCGAGGAGCTTACAGCTGAGGAGAAGGAGTTGTTGAGGAGTAGTGAAGAGTGAGGCTTGGATGATAGGGTAAATACGGGTTTTAAGTAATTCCTAGTATTCATGGTGGTGTGTTGTCTACTTTTAGGATTGATCCTAGGCTTTGTGCTGTTTGCCGTGGTAGGGGTTGGTGTGGTCTTAGCTATTGCCCCCTACTAGCTAAGCGTATTGCATCATATAAGCTTAAACGAGTATCCGGTTCTCGGGAATTATTTGGTAGCAGTCCGCCCTCAGTATTTGTCGGTCGCTATGGGTATCCGGTGGTTAATATTGGTCCTTCAGCGCCGCCGGTTACTGGTGATACATCGATTTATGATTTACCAGAGAAGTGGATCGATCTTAAACTAGAAGATATTCTGGGGTATAGGTGGAGCCTCATCACTGGTTCTAGGAGGATCGATGTAGATGCTCCCCGTAGGGGGGATTCTTTCCTGGATAAGATTTATGAGGTTGTATTATCTATTAAACCCGTTGATGTCGAACTTGTCCTCGAGAAACCTCCTCGACCAGTAATATCTTTTAGTGAATATGAGCCTCCCCAGGGTCCTCGGGCTCCTTTGGAAAAAGTTAGGGTTGTCAGTAATCCTAGGATTCCTAAGCCTATTGATAGCGTTTATAATGATTTCGACTTGAAGGCTGGTGATGCGATTATATTGTTGTATAGGGAGGGAATACCGGTTTCTATGATACAGAAAATCCTCAGCATAGGAGCCGTAGGACACTATAGGTATAGGAGACTAGTACCTACTAGGTGGAGTATTACAGCAGTTGACTCAGTCATCTCCGAGTACTTAATCGATAAGATAAAGGATTACAGAGAGATTGATAATATCATGGTTTTCCTGAGGAGATTCTATGATAACCTATTCATAGTAGTATTTTACCCGGGTAAGTGGAGTTATGAGTGGATGGAAGCATGGTGGCCTGGTTCAACGTGGAATCCCAGTCCTTCTGAGGTTGTTGTAGAGGCTGATCATGAAGAATATGGTGGTAGAACAACTTATCCGGAAATAGGTGGATGCTATTATGCTTCTCGGCTAGCAGTAGCTGAGTATCTCTATAGGATTAAGAGGCAGGCAACCGTTATAGCTTTAAGAGAAATTTATCCGGGATTTAACCTACCTATAGGTGTATGGTTTGTGAGGGAGAATCTCAGAGCGTTACTGAAGTCTAAGCCTATCCTTGTAACTAGTGATCTCCGGGAAGTCTTAGAGCTTATCGATCGCGAGACGAAGCTTGGAGCGAAAAAGTGGGTTGGGAAATCGTATTTGCTAAGGAAGATCCTCTATTATAAATCAATACTTGAATATATTGGTGCTGGTGAGAAGTGAAATATAGGTCTAAGCCGGTTATAAGGCATGTAAGGGTTAGTAGGGCTTTAACTCGTAGTGGATTACCTGATCTAGACTATGCTTTAAACCCATACATAGGATGTCTCCATGGCTGCGTGTATTGTTATGCTCGACTCTATACTAAGTATAGAGTTGTAAGGGAGAATTGGGGTAGTATCGTATTTATTAAGGATAATCTCATAGATGTTCTCCGTAGGGATGTCGTAAAATATCCCCCGGGAGTTGTTGGTGTAGGTACGATAACTGATCCCTACCAGCCAGTTGAAGCAATCTATAAGTTAACGAGGAAATCGATTGAAATACTACTTATAAACAGTTTCCATACCAGTATCCAGACAAAGAATTCATTGATCCTCAGAGACCTCGATTTACTTGTTAAGTATAAGGATAAAGTTGATGTAGGTTTTACTATTACAAGTCTAGATCCTATTAAATCTAGATATATGGAGCCATGGGCTTCCCCACCAATAGCTCGAATTAATGCGTTGAAAAAGATCTCTGAGGCCGGGGTGGAGACATGGATATTTCTAGGCCCAATTATTCCGGGATATAATGATGACTCGTCCAATATTGAATCAATCATTAGGGTTGCTTATGAGACCGGTAGTAAAGTGCTAATCGATAAATTACATGTTAAAAAATTCATGTATGAAAGGAATCATCCACTACACGGTTTAATCCGTATCGTTAAGAATTATGATTGGCGAGGTTTATTTGAAAGGGTTAGTAGTATCTGTAGGGAGTATAACGTTGAATGTATTCAAGGCCTAGCTGAGCCCGTAGAATATAAACCTATGAATAGGAGGCTTGATGAATTCATTAATAT
>WAON01000100.1 GCA_015521265.1 Desulfurococcales archaeon | reverse complement strand
CACCCTGTCTAAGCATTAATGATTATTCTTGTACTGGACATATACGTATATTGTGTATAAGTGGTATTATTATTAATGCAGATATTCAATCATCGTAGAGATAGGTGGTACGGCTTGATTAGGATAGATGATGTAGTTAGGAGTATCGAGTACGATAAAGCTTCAGAGATAATTTCCGGTTTTATCATGGAAGCAGTGGAAAACGCTAAGGCCAACGGTATAGTTCTAGGCCTTAGTGGTGGTATTGATTCGTCGGTAACTTACATGTTAGCAGTAAAAGCATTAGGGCCTAGTAGAGTTCATGTATTAGTACTCCCGGATACAAGGACTACGCCTGAAGAAGATGTAAGGGATGCACTCGAGTTAGCGAACAAGTTCGGGTCGAAGACTTACCTTATAAGAATAGATAACATAGTTGACTCCTACAGTATCCTCCCCTTTTTCGATATAAACGATAAAATACCAACAGGTAATTTAAGAGCTAGGATTAGAATGTCGATCCTGTACTACTATGCTAATAAGAAAGGCTTACTAGTCCTAGGAACTGGTGATAGAAGCGAGTTATTCTTGGGCTACTATACAAAATATGGAGATGGGGGAGTAGACGCTTTACCAATAGGATCACTACTTAAAACACAAGTAAGGAAAATGGGTGAATACCTCGGAGTACCCGAGAAAATAATCATAAAACCAAGTAGTCCAAGGCTATGGCCTGGACACATGGCTGAGGAAGAATTAGGGCTTAAGTATGAAGAAATAGATCTTGTGATATATGCATTACTAGATAGGAACATTCCATTGGAAAAAATCCCCGAAGAAACTGGTGTTTTGCCCAGCAAGGTTGAGAAGATAATTAGGATGCATAGGTCGACGAGGCACAAGAGAAAAACTCCTCCAATAGCAAGACTACCATGGATAAGGGATGTTATCAGGGAAATATAGGATAATATTTTCACATGTATTCATCGTAACCCGGGAGGTGTACGGGTTTAATGAAACTACTCTTACTAACGGATATTCATGAAAGAATGAAATATGTGAGAAGTTTAGTAGAGAAGTATAAGGATAGTAATAAATTCGACAAAGTAATCATCGCTGGAGATATAACTTATTTCAAGCCTATGAGTAAAGCAGTAGAAATACTTAGAATAATCCGGGATGGAATAGGTAGGGAGGTATTCTTCGTCCCAGGAAACTGTGATGATCCAAAGCTTCTCGATTGGAGTAGCGATGATGAAGGGTTCGTAAACATTCATTCCCGGATACGTGAACTAGGCAAATACATGATCTATGGTATTGGCGGTAGCAACAGAACACCCTTTTCAACATATATTGAGTGGGGTGAAGAAGATATAGATGAGTTATTAAAGCCAGTGTATAGCGTTGATCGGGATGGATTAATCATGGTAACCCACTCGCCTCCTAGAGGTATGTTGGATAACGTAGGCTATGAAAACGTGGGGTCTATTAGTTTAAGGAATTTCCTAGAAGCTCATGGTGCAAGACTATGGGTAACCGGGCATATCCATGAAGAAAGAGGTAAGATCGAATATAGGGGGACGATAATTGTTAATCCGGGACCATTAATGTGGGGATATTACGGTATAGCTGTAGTTGATGAAGAAGAAGTTTGTATAGAGCTTGAAAGATTATAATCCAAATAGATCAGGGTACTCCGATATAAAATCAAGTAAATCTTTAGCTACATAAGTAGGATTAATACCCGTTTTCTCAATATCCTCAACACGTGCAACACCGGTTAAGACGAGTAATGTATCAACACCCGTATTTAGCCCTAGCATTACATCGGTATCTAATCTATCACCAATAATTAAGACCTCTTCCCTCTTGAGATCGTTTAGTTTCAATGCTAGATCGAGTATCCATGGATTAGGTTTTCCAGTAACGATGTCAGGTTTTCGGCCGGAATAAGTCTCGATGAAGGAGACTATTGTTCCAGCCCCAGGATCTTCTCCATCCTCTACCGGGTAGGTTCTATCAGTATTAGCAGCAACAAAGACAGCGCCATTCTTGATCAGCCTACAAGCATAGGTCAGCTTGTAGTATGTTGAAAAACGATCCATCCCCGTTATAACGTGATCGGCAGGAGTCCCAATAGTTACAGGTAAGAGGCCCGCTATACTTGCTTCATAGTATAATCCCGCCTCTCCTACAATGAAAACTTTATAGCCGTCATGTTCTCGTACATATTCTACTGCTGCATATGCTGAGTTTATAACAGTTCTTAGATCAGCTGCTAAACCATGTTCTCGTAGAAGTTCTACGTATTCCTTCCTGGAACGAGTTGCATTATTGGATAAATAAATAGTTTTTAATCCCTTGCTGTGAAGTAGCTTAATAGCCTCAATGTTCCGCTTGATAGGTTTACGGCCTCTCCACACGACCCCGTCAAGATCAATAATTATGCCCCGGTACTTCACACCAGACGAAACCTCTTCAGTTTGATTAGAAGCTTATTAATGAATTCATCAGTACTCCTAGCATAAACAAATAATCCATTAGGCATGTATATTAACTGATTACAATCAAGCGTGCTAGCTTTATCGATGCATGTAAATCTCCCATATATATAGGGAGTTAGCGTGTTTGCTACACAGATAACATATTTCGGCTCATCCTTGTCATAAACGATGATCGACGAGAATAATCCTTGCAATTCGTGGACTACTCGAGGGAAAATACTCTTAAGTTTTTCAGCTATGATCTTACCCCTAACCTGCAACTATAACGCCCCTACTAGCCTCGGATAGCGGCTGCTAGGAATTATAATTTATTAATCTCGCGTCTAACTTCTTCGGGTATATCGTCTTCCTTAAGTATTTGAGCATTAAATGGTACACGCTTAGTTTTAGGACCTATAATAATGTATCTAGTTGGATCCGTTATGTCGTAGCTAATCTTCTCTTTACCCTTCTTCTTCAGCCTAATATTTAGAACCCTAGCTTTAACAAACCAGCCATCGTTTCTCTGAATATATATGTATTTACCGTGTTTCAAAGCCATTCTCGTCCACTTCCCTACCCTTTATTATAGCTGACTCTATTCTGTCCAAGTATAGAGTCTACCTACTAAATAGTTTACTATAAAGCCTAGGAATACGCCTATAAGAACTGATTGATATAGTGGTGTCTCCATGTAACCGGATAATAGCGTAATTGTTCCTGTTTGTGTTATGAAGCTTCCAATAGAGCCTAAATGGTATTTAAGCCATCTCTTCAAAGTCTTATTAAAACTATGATCCAGTTTTAAGTCTCTGAAAGTCCACAATTCGTGTAGTATGAAGTTCCATGTTAAGCTTGTTTCAAAACCTGTTACAGACGCTATAAATACGCTAGATACATATGAGGAACTGTGCAGTAGGGATAGGGATACCGTTATTGTTGCAAGGTTAATGAGTATACCGCTTAAACCGACAATTGCAAACTTGATCATCCTTAATGGTTCTAACATCGTAATAATTAGTGACTTAGGCAGTCTACCATACACCATATATACATAATCCGATACAGGTTCTCGATACACTAGCTTAGTAATATAAGAAGCGGCTTCGACTAATTCCTCAAGACTCTTAGCCTTCCAAGCTTTAACTACTAATCTACGGGAAATAATTACTGCTAACCCGAGATTGTCCCCGGTAAACTCGCTTAAGGGGTTATAAGCTAGTGAATGTAGGAGTCTAGCCATTATTGATTTAGGCTTCCCCTTAAGAATTATTAGATCCCTATCCTTATACCTCTTGAGAATCCTCTTCACGTAATCCTGGTAAGGGTAGAGTATGTCGGGGAGAACTATGTAGTAGTCAGCATATATGCTGCGGAGAGTATCGAGTAGTTTTTCCGGCTTAATGCTTTCACGAATAGATTTTAAACCAAATTTCTCCCTAAAACCAGTATCTATAACTATTACCGAGACATTGAGTGAACTCAAATGAGCCACCATATTAAAACATAGTTCCTAATATTTTACAATATTGTAAGACTACTAATATAGGTCGACGTACGGCTTAACTCAGTGATTAGTTGTGGGATGAAGGGTTTTGGAGAACAATACATGTAGTTC
>WAON01000099.1 GCA_015521265.1 Desulfurococcales archaeon | reverse complement strand
TACTGGAGGAGGGGCGTGGTAGATGAGTGATATAGGGGGCGAGGATGATTTATCAGGGAGTAGAGTCTCGTATGAGAAGTATCACATTGTCGCTGATACTGTAATTGTTTTCATGGATTTAAAGAATCCTAATCACAGCAGCGCAGTGAGGATCTTGAATGGTCTAGGAGGCGTGAAGATCGTTAGTGATCTCGTATTTATAGAGCTTATTAGCGTATATGCTAGGGCCGGTTTTGAAGATGCAGTAGCTAGAGCTATCTACTCTATAGAAACTGTAGGAGCTGTTAAAAGAAGTATTGATTTCAACAAGGTGTTAAGGGTCTCCGCTAAGTATGGTGCTAAACTTAAACTTAGAACATTAGACCTACTACATATAGTCTCCTCATACCTACTCGGAGCTGATGCATTCATAACTCTTGATAGAGGCATAATCGGGAAATCCTATTCAATACAGAGACTACTCGGCATAAAAATCATTAGTCCCTTAGGGGAATAATTCCGCCTACCACGATACTGTTCCTGCTTTAAGCAATAATTATTAATCGGGGGCTTTGATCGGTATTGGTATGTTTGTGATATTATGAGTAGGGTTTCCAGTTTAAGATGATGGGCGGTGTAATGCTCCTAGATCACGGTGGACAATGTATTTGAAGTGAAGAATAGTGATATATTCGTGTTTCGAATGAAGTAGTAATGAGTAGATAATTAATATTGAGTCGGGAATTTTCGGCAAATGTTCTTGCTTATCCTGATGAGACCTGTAACGTTGAATAAATTTAGAAATTTTATTGGGGAACATGATTGTTCGACTGTAGCGAGGCTCGTAGATGGCTTAGGCAGGCCAAGTATACATTGGAGGCTATGAAGCCTGATATTGATGGAGGTTTCTATAGCTGGGCTTGTTTTAAGGGTCATCAAGCTACTGACTATGCCTTAAAAGCTCTGCTTAGAGGTGCTGGTTTGGAGTCATTCGGCCATGATCTAGTAGTGTTGTGGAGTAGGGCTAAGGAGATATGTATCGGGCTCAACGAGCTCCATGAATGTATTGCTTTCCTAAACAAGATGTACATCCCGCCCCTGTACCCGGATGCATGGGCTAGGGAGTCGACACCATTTGAAAGCTATACTAGGAGGGATGCATCCGAATCGCTGAGATGCGCTGGTGAGATCATAAGGGTTGTTGAGGAGTGTATAGTTGAAGCGTGTGAGGATTCCGCATGAAAGATTTGATCAATGGATTAAAGTGCTGGATATAGTAGAAGATTACTCGAGGAGGCTGAGAGAGGAGCTTGGAAGGGTAACCGTTATACTCTACGGTAGCTACGCTCGTGGAGACTATAATCTATGGAGCGATATAGACCTACTAGTAATATCGGAAAAGTTTAAGAATGTGAGGATACTGGACAGATACGATCTAATACCACAGCCTCCTCCCGGAGTAGAACCAGTCCCATTAACACCCGGGGAATTCGTTGAGAACCTAGGGAAAAATACTTGGCTAAAAGCATTGAGAGATAAGTCGGTTATAGTAATCGACGACTACGGAATAACTAAGCTAATCAGCGATAAAGGGTTAAAGCCTTTAACGATAAATGAGCATCGTGAAAAAATAATGAAATTAAGAAGAAAATACTCGGAATCCCATGATTAATAATAAAAGACTAATTGTCCTGGATGCTCTTCTTCACTAATATTATCTTAGGTAAGTATTTGCCCGGTTTTTATCCGGGCTCTATCATCCATCATCTCTTAGATGCTATTATATATAATGGTATTGTGGATAATAGTAGGATCATGCATCCAGCATAGGGTAGCCGGGGATCTAGTGTTGCTAGTAAGCCTACTAGTAGTGGTGAGATAATCCCTATACTCCTCCTAATAGAGGAGAGGGCTGCGGATACTATTGAAGCCTCCTCCCTACCCATTATCCTGTACAGCCACGATCGTTTATATATGAATATTACTGAATCACCGATCCTCAAAATATATACTGCGATGAGTGTAATATAGAAAATATTCGTTGAAACCATAATAGCTAGTCCGATGCTTGCTATAAGGGTTCCAATTGAAAGATATTTGAAGGGGTGTTTACTACCTAGTTTATCCGTGATCCAAGTACCGGTTAATGTAGCCGTAGATATACTTGCTTCAAGCAGCGCTATGTGGAACATGTTACCATGAAGCCATTCAACAACGTAGTATACTAGTGCGAGGCTTGGAGCCAGGCTCCACGCTGTAGTAAATAATACCTCTACAATGATATAGTACTTGTACCTCTCCCAGTATCTGCGGAGACTCCTTTTCTCCATTAATTCTCCGTTTCTCTTAATAACGATCGGCTTAACGTACCTAGCGATGTAACTGATCAAAACTAAGCCATACAATGCTACACCTATGAAGAATAACCTCATACACCATGGTGTACTACAAGTATAGCCTAGAAAATAGCCTAGAACCGGGTAAGAAACTATGACAGCGATCTCGGGTAAGCGGAGGTGCCATGCGAGGGCTTCCTCCATTCGATCCTCTGGATAAATGATCTTTTCATAAGCAGGGTAGAGGAAGTATAATGATTCAGAGCCTATACCTATTGCTTCCCCAATAATAATCATTAGGGGTAGGATGGGCCCATACGCTAAACCGTAGATCAGTGTGGAGACTGAATCAAGGGATTCTATTACAATAAAGCCCTTCCTAATATCGGTCTTTGAGAAAATCTTCCCAAGCCATAGGGTTAACGGTATGCTGAGCAGCTGGGCGGTAGTGAAGAAAAACCCTACTTCCAGCGCTGTATACCCGATCTCTACTAGGTAGAAGGGTAGAGCATACCAGACTATAAGAGCTGGAGACACAAGCACATGGTAGAAAATATATCGTCTAGCATTCACAGGTAACTCGTTGAAACGCAATCTCTGGAACCCTCTACTCAACCATGTAAATATTCTAAACTACTATTACTTTCACACCCCTAGGTAGTCAACAGATAACTTCCAAGCCATACTTATCGGTTTATAGCATGATCTATCTACGTATGACGCTATTCTACACATCCTATTATAACTATTAAACATCGATACATAACATTGGGGATTTGGGTAAATAATATAGGTGTATACAGTGTCTATTCATGGACTAGTAGCTACTGATTATCGTGTTTTAGAACACGTAAACTGTGCTTATTCTAGGATTAGGATAGGTGAAGGGTTTTGAGGAATATTTACCGGTGCAGGGTTTGCGGCCGCTATGTTGAGGAAGAGTATCATTGTGGTGTGAAGGCGGAGTTGTTCCTCGATGCTAAGCGGAGGGTTTTGCTCAGCAAGCTTATGAGCGGGCTCCTACGACATTACCCGTGGGAGGCTGGGTTAAGGATTAGTAGTGATGGATGGGTTAGTATTGATGAGCTCGTCCATGGTATTAGGGAGAAGTGGAGGAATAAGATACTATACCAGTGGGTTACCCGGGAGCACATATTAGCAGTTGCGCTCCTAGACCCTAAGGAGAGGTTTGAGGTTAGAAATGGGTTTATTAGGGCTCGGTATGGGCACAGTATACCGGTAGCGATCGATTATCCGGCTGTAGATAATCTCCCCGGGAAACTATACCATGGGACAAGTATTAAGAGCCTACCAGGCATTATCCGGGAGGGTATTAAGGCTATGAAGAGGAAATATGTGCATTTAACAATTGATCCAAGCGACGCTCTCGAGACCGGTAGGAGGCATGGGCCTCCGATCCTATTAGTAGTTGATACTGATTGTTTAATAGGGAGGGGTTATAAAGTGTATCGGGCAACTAGTAAGATCTACCTCGTAAAACGTGTTCCGCCTGAATGTATTAAGGTTGCCGGTAAGGGTTAGGGCTGGGTATAACTGTCCAATAAATTTATTATAAAATACCTGGCTACATAATTAAATACAGCATCTATCCATTACACTAATGGCCGGAGCCGGCTATACTGTCTAGACTTAGTGAAGAACGATGGATGCATCGCAGATACTGTTAGCAATCGTGCAGGGATTGTTTGAGTGGTGGCCTGTTAGTAGTAGTGGAGTATATATTTTAATAGCTAAACTAATGGGTTATGGTGTTAAGAGTAGTTATTTAAACGTTTTATCATTACACTTGGCCTCCGGCCTTGCGGTTACAACCCTACTATACCGTAGAGCTTACAGGTTAACGGTTGACTTCGTAAAGCTTAGATGGGATCCCTTCCTTAAAGGATACATTATATCGTTGATAACGAGCTTCATAGTTGGAGTCCCATTATATTATGCCTATTTATCGGTTACGGAGCTCTATGGTAGTATAGCATTGTTGATAATAGGCTTAGGCCTACTGATCACTACGATCATACTATTCCTAAAACACACTAGTGGAGGTAGGAGGGAGATAGCGCTTCGAGACTGGATAATAGTCGGAATACTACAGGGTTTAGCAGTGCTACCAGGTTTTAGTAGGAGCGGTTTAACAATGGGGTACCTATGCCTAATGGGCTATAAGGCTGATCTGTGCGTCGAAGCCTCCTTCCTACTAGCAATACCAGTACTACTAGCCGCGGGAATATACAACTCCCTAAACAACATGATCGCGATAAGCAACTGGATAATCTCACTAGTAATAGTCTATATTGTAGGCATTCTAAGCGCTAAAACCCTACTAGAGCTAGCAAGGAGGATCAGGTTCTACTACTTCACACTAATACTCGGAATATTAGCGGTTCTAGGAGCAATATTACAGTTACTCGCCTAGCTGTTCTCCGGGATTAGTATTGTCAATGCAACGATCGATACAATAATTTCATCCAGGGATTTCACAGAAGCACCACCCTTATACACGTTAACAACAATCTCCCTAGTCTTCACCGGCAAGAAATCAATTATTCTACTTCGATCAATCCTTTCCGGGTAGGGAGTGTAAATATCAATAACTAGCTTAGAATCCCTGAAGTCTAAACCCTTATCCCTAAAATACGGTATACATACACGGTGCACAATATCCTCAATCGCCCTATGAATACTCTCCAATACATCCCTACCCATAAGATCGGTTCCAACACCGATTTCCGTTAAAAGCCTAACATAGCCCATACTAGGAACCCTCCCTACTCGAAGTTTAAGGATGAAGTTTAAACGGGTTTATTTACCTAGTATATGTTTCAGCATTACATCCCTTATTTCGTGGATATGTATTAAGCCCTTATCTCCTGGCTGGATGGTTTCCTCGGGATCGTGTACTGCGAAGACTCCGTACCAGTCGTGTACTGCGTCGTCGGGGCCTTTATCGTTTTCTTCAAGGTAGTAGCTATTCCATCCCAGTGTCCCCGCCGGCCTCCATGCTAGGTCGTCGAGGTATACCATGAGGTCTGGCGGGTCTCCCTTTACCATGGGGTATAGCTCGCTGGGAGTGTAGATCATGTTTTTCCATTCCTCTCCACTCGGGCCCTTGATCCTCTCGATCTCCCTCTTCAGCTCCTCGATCAATCCCGGTACATCCTCGGGGTCAACTATGCCCTTAGGCTCTCTACCCTTAATGTTTAGGAAGACTCTTGAATAATATCCTCCCCAAGCCCATGCCTTGGTGTGTTCCCAGTCGATCATGCCTGGCTTCAAGTCATGCCCGGGCTTCTCCGGCTGGTGTTTTAGTTTTAGGTATCCACTATCGATCAGCCACTGATTTATTACGAAGGCTCCCTTCATAGCCTTCGCTCCATGATCCGATACTACGAATACTAGAGTGTCCCTGGGTATTTTCTCGAGTAGTTCCCCAACGTGTTTATCGATTAGCTTGTAGTATTCTGGTATAACGTCTTGATACTTATTGCCTGGCTCGTGCTTTGGGTGTTGTGGGTCCCAGTATTTCCAGAAGGCGTGGTGTAACCGGTCAGTTCCTATTTCTACGAACCATGCGAAGTCCCACTTCTTAGTAGTTAAGAGGTATTTGATTACTTTGAAGTGTTGCTCAGTCATCTTCCACAGTTCTCGTTTAACCCGGTCCCTGTCATGGGTTCGGAATAATACGTCGAATATGTATGGTCCAAAATTCTCCTCGATCTCTTTTTTCAGCCATGGAGGCCAGGTATAGTTCTTCGTGTGATCAGGTGTTATGAAGTCGCTGATCAAGTAGCCCTTGATAGGTCTCGGCGGGTATGTCGGTGGGAAGCCGATTATTACACTGTTAGATCCTTTCTTTCCAAGCGTGTTCCATATAGGCTCCTCCCTTATCATCTTGGAGTTAGCGATGTACATTTCATCATAACTACCAATCCTACGATGCCTGAAACCATATATTCCAAGCTCGCCAGGAGTCTTACCTGTAGCCATAACCATCCATGCAGGTATTGTTATTGGTGGATGGCTGCTGCGCATAATGTATCGGTGTGATTCTCTTAGAAGTTCTCCTAGGACTGGTAGTTCATCTATTAATTCATCATAGAGTATCCTTGGC
>WAON01000098.1 GCA_015521265.1 Desulfurococcales archaeon | reverse complement strand
CATGCAAAGGAAAACGCTGGTTTAACATGGCTTGGTTACCAGTTGTTATGGTAGGGGCCTGGCCATTAGGTAAGCGTCTTCACCGTCTAGGTAGTAGTGGTGTAGGATCTTTATTATCTTATAGCCTAGTTTCTCGTAGAGATGTATAGCTGGTTTATTAGTTACCCTTACTTCTAGGAATGTCTCCGAGCACTTATACTCTTCGTATAAGCTCTTCATTGCATGAGTCATTAACGCGTATCCCAATCCCCTGTTCCGGTGCCCTTCTAGTACTGCTATACTAACGATATGCCCGCTTTTCACTAGGAATCTACGGTAGAACCCCGGCTTATACTCTACGCGGCACATGACATAGCCTACTACTTCACCATTAGGCGATTCTGCTACGTAGAATGCTTTACCATAATTCCTCCATAAGTCGTGGAAGAAGTAGGGAGGATAATTCTCGGGTAGAGATATATAGTTTATCCTCCTAACAAGTTCTAAATCCTCTTCGCGTGCTTGTCTAACCCTATAACCCGGCGCTCGCTCCCTAAGCCTTTCAAGAGCGTTATTGTATAAGTCGTAGATACTTGGAAACTCCTCGTCCTCCACGGTCTTCCTTGTAAATATCACTATGATACACCATTATTTCAACCGTTTATAGCTACATATTGATTCAAGAATGGAGACAGTATTTATAGTATTTCCAACAGAGCCTTGAATACTATGGATCACGGCTTGGTAAGTGAAATATACATCAACCCGCCTATTAATGATTTATTGGGTGAAGTGTTAGATTGGTTGAGCTACCGCCTAGAAGCGAATACGCTCCACTATCCGGTAAAAACATCCTGTTAGGCTTGACCGCTAGTTCATCGATCTATAAGAGCATAGACCTTGCCCGCGGCTTATTAAGGATGGGTGCAAAGCTTAAAGTCATCATGACTAGGGAAGCAGCCGAGCTCCTAGGGGTTAAACTAGTAGAGTGGGCTGTAGGCAGCAAACCCTACATTGAAGAATCAGGGCTTGCCGAGCATATCGATCTAGCCGAATGGGCTGATGCATTAATAATAGCGCCTGCAACGCTTAGAACCCTCAGCAGTATAGCTTATGGATTCCTAGACCAGCTACTACCATTAACAACGGCAACTGTCCTCGGCAGGGGTGGTAGGGTTATTGTTGTTCCAACAATGAACCAGTACCTCTATAATAGCCCCCAATACAGGTTTGCCGCTGAGAAGCTACGCGGGATGGGCGTATACATAGTTCCACCATTGATCAGTGAGGGTAAGGCGAAGTATCCACCATTAGGAGAGCTCCTACACTGTATCGATGCATTAATTAATCGTGGGAGAGACCTCGAGAATACCAGGATACTTGTAACAGCTGGAGCTACTAGGGAGTACTTCGACCCGATCAGGTTTATATCGAACCCCAGCAGCGGCCTTATGGGAGTCTTAATCGCCCGGGAAGCAGCTTGTAGGGGGGCCAGCGTAGACCTAGTTCATGGCGTAATGAGTATCAGGGAACCAATCTATACTAGGAACAACAGGGTTGAAACAACTGGTGAAATGTATAGGTTACTACAAGAACTCGGATCAACCGAGAAGTATCACGCCGCAGTATTCGCCGCTGCACCAAGCGACTTCAAACCCCTGACAAGGAGTAGTACGAAGATACAGACTAGAAGCCTACCGGCAGGCTTCACCGTTAGGCTACAGCCAACACCTAAAACAATTAGAGCGTTAACTCGGAGGAATAAACCACTCATAAACATCGTATTCGCCGCTGAGACTACCGAGGATCCGTTGGAGCTAGTGAATAAGGCTAGGGAGAAGCTTGAAGAGTATAAGGCTGATCTCGCAGTTGCAAACGTTATTGGTAGAGGTAAAGGATTCCAGTCAGAATACATTGATGCATGCCTCGTTGAAATTGATAAGCACCACTGCTATGGTACTGTGCGTAAAGAAGTAATAGCTAGGAAGATCGTTGATTACATAGCAAGCAAGCTTCGTAGAACGGGGACTAGTAGTTAAAGACTTGTAGAGGATGACTTAAAACCATGGATTTCCTAGAACTAGCTAAAACATTGAAGATTGAACGATCAAGGTGCCGGAAACTAGTAGTAATACTGCCTATTGGAAGCTTAGAATACCACGGCTGGAAACTGCCCCTCGGAACAGATACGTTCATAGCTGAGGGACTAGTTAGAAAGTGCTTGAAGAGAAACAATAATGAAGAAAACAACATATGCACAGCTATAGCACCGCCAGTATACTATGGGTTCAGCCATGAATGGATCGGTAAGGGTGGGACGGTTTCAATCGATCCAGCATTATTCATCGAGTATATAGATGAAATATTATCATCAATGAGGAAAAGCGTGGGAGCAGATAAGATAATAATAGTTAACGGTCATGGTGGAAACACAGGCTTACTAGAAGCTATCACCCGGAAACACCAGTCGAGCGGGGGGAATGTATTCCTCGTGGATATTTGGAGGGAGGCTTCTAGGCACGGCTTAAAGTTCTGTCATGCATGCAGTTTCGAAGCCCTCCTCCTAGAAAAGGTTACGGGTTTAAAATATGAAGGCATTGATAAGCCGTGTCCCCCTAATGATTATGAAGCCTGTGTGTCCGGGAGACTTGATTTGAGTGTCGATGAATTCATTAATCAACTTTGCAAAAAGATTAGGTCCTATACAATCCTCTAACACATGATCTCTTTTATAATACCCCCAGTACAAGGATATTATTGAGGAATACTACATCGGTGGTTTGTTTTGGCCGAGCAACTCGGGGTTAAGGGGTATAGTATTGTTACGAGGGTTACAAGGGATCCATATAAGCTTATGAGCCGGCGTGGATACAAGTGGTTCGGAATACTACCGGTTGAGATTAAGGGTTACGAAGTACACTTATGGATGACTGGTAGTGTTTCACAATGGTTTAGTCCCGGCGAGAAAGTTAGGATTATTCTTCGAGACGAGCCCAAAAAGATTAGCGGCGTATGGATTCTAGGCCCGAGAGACTACGAGTTATACAGGATATATGGCGGGGATGAGATTAAAGTCTGGCCGCTGTGGAGGAAGGAGTATACGCTGGAAAGGAGGGATCCTCTTAATACTTCAAAAGTCTACGAGTACCGGGTTATCGCTAGGGAGGCTGAGAGTGAAGACGATTATATGGAGATAGTTAACCTGGAGCAGCATCACTATGCTAGTAAGGAGGAGATCGTTGCTGTTTGGAGGTGCCCTATTTGTGGTAGATACATGGAATCCAATATTCAACCGATATGCCCCAAAGACGGAGTACCCATGAAGCTCCAGGAGATCCGTGGAAGCCTTCCGAGTAGTAGGTTCCTAGTACTCGAGTTACTGAATCGTAAACCCTATGAGCCGAGAATCGTTGGCTACGTTAGGATCGATACTCCTATCCCATTAATGAATAGGAGGCTGCCGGATGGAAGGATCGAGAAGATGATTAGGGAGAAAGTATTCCCTAAGGAGTGGTTCCACCCAACATATTGGCCCACGGCTATCAAGGAGCGCCGCTTGATCATTGCACGTTATAAGGAGCTTAGAGAAGTCTACGGCCGTAGACTGGCTAGGGTGATCGTTGGGGAGGAGGTTAGCGAGAAAGCCTTGAGGATCGCTAACTCTGCAGCGGCCCGTATTGCTAGGGTAGTAGTACACCCTGATTACCGCGGAGACGGGCTTGGGGTATTATCGGTTAAAGCCGCTGTTGAATGGGTTAGGGAGAGGAGGATACCGGAGATGAAGAAGCCTAAACAAGTAATAGAGACTATCGCTATGATGGCTAAATACAATCCCTTCTTCGAGAAAGCAGGCTTCTACTATATGTGGGATACTGGTAGTGGTAGACCGGTATTAATGTATCCCCTGACTAAAGAAGCTGAAGAGAGGATTAAGAATTTCCTACAAACCGACCCAATAGCTAGGAAGCACGGTGGAAGACTATACAGGTCCAGGTATGGTATAGTGGAAAAACTAAACGAGGAGATCAAACTAGTAGGCGTTACAAAGACTTACTCGAGCATATTAGACGTTAAGAGGCTACCGCCCCATCTAAGAGATGTATTACTAGCCTTCGGCGTTGAGAAGCGTCTGGTTGAGAAATATGTTTTGAGAGATGTAAACATCACTATTAAGCCTGGAGAAGTCGTTGCTGTTATAGGTGCTAGTGGTGCTGGTAAAACAACATTGTTGAGAATGATTATTGGAGCAGCAGATAAAGAGCAGGCTTCAAACCCACACTATCGTCCAACTAGTGGTAGAGTAGTTGTACCGGGTAATACTAGGATAGCATACCTACTCCCCGGCGAAGCAGAGCCGGTGTTTGGCTCGGAAACACTTCTCGAACACGTATACTCCAAGCTACACGATCCAGGTGCTGCCGTTGAAGTATTGAATATGGTCGGCCTCAGCGACGCCGTATTCTACCGTGCAAGGTATACGGAGCTCTCAACCGGGCAGAAGGAGAGAGCCCGCCTAGCCAGCCTATTAGCCGAGAAGCCCAACCTGTTAATAATTGATGAGTTCACCGCACACCTGGACTCCTTAACCGCTCAACGGGTTGCCCGTAAACTGGGGAAGCTGGTTAGGAGTGCGGGTATAACATTGATCGTTGCAACGAATAGGCCCGAGGTATTAAGCGCGTTGAACCCTGATAAGATAATATATGTCGGCTACGGCACTGCTTCGGAGGCGAAGCATTGATGAGCTATGTAGAGATATACCCCTCCGACTACCACGTTCTACACCCCCGGCCAGCCTACTTGATAGTATCGATGGATAAAAATGGCAGGCTTAACGTCATGGCTGCTTCATGGGTTATGCCCGTTAGCGAGGAGCCTCCCCGACACGTTGTATCGGTTTATAGGGAGCAGAAGACTTATGAGAATATCGTGGAAACCGGGGAGTTCACAATCAACATCATAGGCCCAGAACACGCAGAAACAGCTTGGAAAGCAGGCACGTTATCCGGTAAAAACGTTGATAAGTGGAAGCTGCTGGGCCTCCAACCACTACCCTCTAAGAAGATAAGAGTTCCCGGTATAATGGGTGCTTACGGAGTAGTCGAGTGCAGGGTTGATAGACGGATACCTGTTGGTGAATGCGATCTTATAATCTGCGAGCCCTTGAGAACTAT
>WAON01000097.1 GCA_015521265.1 Desulfurococcales archaeon | reverse complement strand
GCATACTGAAGCCAGGATACATAGTCGCACTACCATTATTCATACTATATGTCCTAGCATTCACAATAGATACTTTAAGAGCATCATTCGGAGCAATACCTACTGGTCTTGAGAGGATGGATCTCTACGTATCCGGTATAAAGCTTAGACACAGTTACTTATTCAAAAACCCCTTACTTGTAACGATCGGTACATTAATATATATAGGTTCTGGAGCCGCAGTATTTACATATGAGTATATTAGTGGAGTCCGTGATCCTGTTCAACTATTATTACCCTTTCCAATATTTTACATAATAACCCATACCTTCATACTATATGTATTCTATAAGCGATCGAAGAATGTAGCAGACTATAACATCCCGGCTAAAGAACTCGGCACAGCCATTATCTCAATACTTATTACATATGTTACCACGAGTATTCTTGGATTAAACAGCATCATCGTCTATAGTATCCGCGAACAAATAATACCAGTATTGATCAACTTCACTATTTCATCGATTATCTACATAGTGCTCCTATACATCCTCTCCAAATGGTTTAGAAACTTTATCCGTAGCGGTTTAAAGAGCATACTTCAACCCTCATAACCTGCTTAACCGTATAGAAAGAAATCATACTACTGGAGACAATTGACATTTCTGCTATTAAAGGTATAGAAAAATGGAACCTATTTAATCCGGATAAAAACAATTAGACAGTATTAGGAGAAGCACATTGAACCCGAACATATTTCTAATAGTGATCGACACCCTTAGATGGGACTATTCAGACCCTATATGGGATGTTTTGAAGAAATGGGGTTTTAGATCTTATGATAGGGTAGTGGCCAGTGCCCCATGGACCCTTCCCTCCCATGCATCAATGTTTACCGGGCTTTATCCATCCCTCCATGGGGGCCATGAAACTCTAGCCGGCGATGTTTATCCTATAAGGAAGAGTGTTAGGCGTAGACTTATAACCAAGATATTAGGGGATCTTGGCTATAAATGTTATGGATTTACAGCGAACGCATTGATTACACCCGCTTTCGGGTTCAACTATTTCGATCACTTAAGGGAGAAGATTTACAGCATAGATCCACTACCTATATTCTCTGAAGATTTGAAATATTTAAAAATGGTGAAGGAAGATGGTATCAAGAAATATATAAAACTGACATTTAAATACAGAAAAACAAGGCTTGCATCCAAAATAATGCTTAGATATATGCTTAGAAAAACCCATCTGCACTCTTTATATAGCGTTATCACTAGAAAACACGTGGATAAAGGTGCTAAACACCTAATTAGAGATGTAGAGGGTAGATTAAAAAGCAACATAAAGCCATTATTCGTATTCATAAATTTCATGGAAGTCCACGAACCATACAGTATCTACGAGCTATTGAAGCCCGGTTATAGTATAAAGTATCTCATGGAAAAGGGGAGGGGCGACCCAAAGATAATAAGTTATTGGAGAAGGGGATATAGGAGGCAAGTCTTAGAAATAACAAGAAGGATCAGGGAGTTAATGGAACGTATAGATGAGGAGAACTATATAGACAATTCATTAATAATTATTACCAGTGACCACGGGCAGTTACTTGGAGAATACGGTGGTTTAATAAACCATATAGCATTCCTATACGACGAACTAATACGTATACCATTATTTATAAAATATCCTGAGGAAATAGAAGCAAAAGAGATCGATGACGATACTAGATGGTTATCAAATATAAAAATATATGATATAATATTATCGGTCATTAAATCTATGAGGCACAATAAGATATTCAACATATCGAAAATATACATGCCAAAGGTATACTCAGAGTCGTTCGGAATACATACAATGCCTATAAGGAGGTGTAGAAGTGAGGAAGAGTGTAAATTCCTTAGATATAATAAGCGTAGAGTAGCGGTGTATTATAAACAGTATAAGCTAGTATATGATCTCGATACTGCAAGAGTTGAAGAATATAAGGACTATAATGGATTAGGGATATCTGAGGAGAGGATTGAGGAGCTTATACGTTATGTAAAGAACCATGCGAAACTGATCATGTTGACCGGCCGAATTAGAATCGGGAAGTAGTACATGATTCGTTATTTATAATCTGGAAATTTTCCTAGTATCTGGATCGGTGATTAATGTATGGTTTCAGTGTTACATATCTGGAATACAGCTGGCGTCGCCAGTACAATAGCCAAGTATCAGAGGAAAATCCTTGGCTGGGATACATGGGTTATTACCCGTAAGAAATATGATCCATACGGCTTAACGATCTACGGTCAAGCATGTGAGTGCGGAAGGGTAATGTTCTATCTATATACAATATTTAAAAGTGTTAGATATGATGTAATACATATACATTCAAGGGACGAGTTTCTGAGAATACTTAATACACCCAGAAGGGTCGGATTGTATAAATGCCTAGTAATACATTATCATGGCTCAGAGATCAGAAATAAATGGAGTGCTAGGAGAGAATATTGGAGTAAAGCTGATATAATAATGGTTTCAACACCTGATCTATTAAGGGATGCTCCAAGAAACGCTTTCTATATACCTAATCCTGTGGATACGGAATTATTTAGGCCCTTGCATATGAAAAGAAAGAATAAAGCCTTGGTTATAGTTAAGGGCGGCAGATCCCATATGTGGAAATATATAAAACCTATTGCTGATAAGTATTCGCGCAGGTATGGTTTAACATATGATGTAATATTTGTTGATAAAAACCCAATACCCTATACTAAGCTACCATTAATACTTAACCAATATGAATACTTCATCGATCTACATCATGGATATAACCGCAATGAAGCATTACTACCATTCCTAAGTAAAACAGGTCTAGAAGCATTAGCCTGCAAGACGAAAGTTATTAGATGGGACGGAGAGATAATTACTAAATTACCCGATAAACATCTCCCGGAGAATGTTGTTAGGAGAATTAAAAAAGTGTACGAAGATTTCTGCTCAATATAATACTAGAGTAATCTTTTAATATTAGATCAGGCTCATTATATCGACCTCTAACTTTATCATTCACATTATGAATAGCCTAGGATCCATAGGATTGATTAAGATTAATTAGAATTGATCCGAATTATTAAATACTGAACAAGAACTTGCGTGGATAGACTTGATATCTGTTATCGGTCTTGATGGATTGTCTATGCCTTATCTCGAGAAGCTACTTCGTTATACTATTGTTCCTAACATTGGTTCGTTGATGAGTAGTGGTTGGGTTGGTCGTTTGCTTGCTTTTCCTCCTATGACTCCTCCTAGTTGGACTAGTATTATGAGTGGTGTTGATCCGGGTGTTCATGGGATTTATGATTTTTACTATGGTGATAATGAGTCTACTAGCGATAGGTTCCTCGTCTCGGCGCGTTACCTGATGCATCCCCGTATTCATGAAATGATGGATTTCCTGGGTCATTCTAGTATTGTTATTAATCCTATGCCCAACTATCCCCTGTATCCCTTGAAGAATTCTATACAGATCAGTAACGCTTTTTTCACACCAAGGATTGTTTATAATCCTAAGAGTGCCGCTAGGTATGCTTCCAGGCTCTCGCTGCAGGAGAATGCAGAGGATTTGAGTAAGGCAATGAGGCTTGGGGTAAAGTATGTTTCTGAATACATTGATCTCGTGGAGGATCTGCTCGGCGATTATAGCCCGGATTTGTTCTGGATAACCCTACCTTATCCGGATCACTATCTGCATAAGGCCGGTGATCCGAGTATACTTGTGGATAGGTTGTATGAGGATGAGGAAAAACTCTTCATGCTGATCGATGAGTTAGTCGGGTTCTTGTCTAAGAGAAGCAATTTAACGATCATAGTCTCAGACCATGGCTTCTCCACCTACAAGCACCTACTATATGTAAACACGTATCTATACACGAAGAACCTAGTAGTACCGGAAGCAACCAGTAAAACAGCGACTACTGGAAAGAGCAAGTTAATGTTAAGTATTACGAGGCATAGGAGATTGAGGAAAATAGCCAGAATACTATACAGACTGATCGCTAAAAGGAGAATGAAGGAACAGGTTAAACCACTAATAGTTGATAGGGGTAAATCTATAGCATACCTAACCTCACATACGTCCTTCGGTGTAAGAGTGAATAAGGAGGAGTATATAGACGAGGTTATACGCGTATTAAGGAGTCTTACCGGGATTAGAAACGTCTACCGCAGGGATGGATTATTCAGAGGGCCGAGCCTAGGCTTATTACCAGAAGTCTACATTGAGCCTGACTTTGACAACGGCTACTTTATAGGTGACGAGAAGATATGGACGACGATTATTGGGAAGGCTATTGGCGAATTCGTTTTAAACCACCATCCCTACGGCGTATTCATTGCGTCAAGGAGTAAAGCTATCTCTACAATAGATAGTGTCGTCCCAAACTACTTTGTCGCAAACCTTATCCTAGCCCTCCAGGGCCTACCAGTATCGATCTATGCTAGAGGAGTAAGGCTTGTGGAGAAGGCTCTTGGAGGAAAACGGGTAGAGAAAACCGATCTCTATGTTAAGCGTTGGAAACTACTCCGCAGAATATATTCATTAGATAAAAGGAAAGGATAAGAAAAAGAAGGATTAAAATAGCTATATTTACCTCTTCTTCCCTATTGTCATGGCCATTACTGCTTTTTGTACGTGTAGCCTGTTTTCTGCTTCTTCGAAGTATAGGCTTTTCTCGTAGCTGTCTAGTACTTCGTCAGTTACCTCCTGTCCGCGATCTGCTGGTCCGCAATGCATATAATATGGTTTGCCGGCCTTCTCCAGTCTCTCCATAGTCACAATCCAGTCCTTGAACTTGGCCTGATACTCCTTTGCGCCTTCCTTGTCCACGGTGGTGTTGAACGGTGGGAAGAAGCC
>WAON01000096.1 GCA_015521265.1 Desulfurococcales archaeon | reverse complement strand
GATGTGTATAAGAGACAGGGTTTAACCCGGGCATTGAGGCTGGGGGTTTTGTTGTCCCCCCGGCTCCGCCTGCTCCTCCAGCAGGAGCCCCGGGTATTTCGGGTATAGCTGCTGCTATGATTATATAGTTGTCCGGCTCGTAGATGTCTATTATTGTCGTGTTTTCTGCACGGGATACTGTGGGTTTCCTGGTTGAGAGTGTTGGTATAATTGTTGTATTATAGTTTCCCATTAATACGAGTTTTCCATGAAAACTACTAGTTCCAGTGTATTGTGTAAAGTTCAAGTTTAAAACGTAGGTGTCTACTCCAACCTCATCTGCAACATCGTATATGTATGCATCTACTGAAATAGTCTTAGTAGACTCGTTGACGAGTATCCTTAACAGGTTCCTCTCCTCATCGAGGCTATAGGTTAATGGTTTACCGTTTCCAGCTGATACACTTATAGAACCATATCTCCCATTGCCGAGCCCTGGTAATGGTAGCTCTAGTACTGTATTATTTAACGCCGTAGTAAAGTCTGCTTGTATGTTTAATGCGCCATAGTTTTCAACGGGATCATACGTTATATAAATACTTATACTGGGGCCCGCTGAATATGTTAACGATGTTATCAATGGGTTTACTAGAATAGCTAAACCAATCAATACCGTTAAAACACGTAAATACTCCCCCATCACATACCCCACTATAACACTGTTTAAACAATAATGCTTCAATAGCATAATAGCGAGTAGTGTATTATCTTGTTAAAATAGGGTCTATCTGGGTTAAAAAACAATCCATTTGATCTAGTGTGTCCTATTATTTTCTAAGAGCTATCGCGGCTACTACTCCGATAATTATTACTGCAATAATAATTATCGCGATAATAGTGTTCGCCCCCAGACCCCCGGCACCGCCCGTGGTTGTTTTTGTTCCTCCAGCTGTTGTAGCTGCTGCTCCGCCGCCAGCTGGTGATGAAGTTGTACCGGCGGCTCCGGGCGTTGTGGTTGTCGTAGTTGTTGCTCCCGGCTGTGTCGGGGTTATTGTTGGTGTTGGCGGTGTTGTTATGCTCGTTATTAGTGTTATCGTGTATGTATCGGGCTGGTTTAGCTGTATAATTGTAGTGTTTCCAGATACCGCGTAGTTCCCGCTTGGTACTACTATGGCTTCATATACTCCTTCAACCTCGATCATTGCCGTTAGGCTTATTCCTTGGTAAGCTGATAAGTCGAGTATTCCGCTATAGGTTCCTGGTGCTACTTCATCCATGAAGCCGTTTATCGTGTAGTATATTTTTATCGATGCCGTATTGTTAGCGTATACTGTTATAGTATTTGTATCTGAATGATAATCGTATAGTATCTGGTTATTCGACGTATCGGTAACGTTTATGACTTCGACTTGGCTCGCATTGATTAAAGGTAGATCTATTATTACCCCACCACTACTAGCCTGGCTTGAAAGCGTTAACTCCTCGATTACAAGGCCTGTATCGCTGACCGGATCGTAGTATATTGACAGCTTTATATTGTTGACAACGTTTTCAGCAATACTAGTCGTTTGTGAAAGGGGTAGTAGTACTATGAGCATTATTAATGCTGAAAATACTAGTAGTCTATTCATTTCCATCACCCATAGAGAATGAGTGGGTTTAAACCTTATATAAAAAATAACTGTGTTTAACGACGGTGTCCGTGGTGAAAGGCCCAGTGTACTACCAGGTATGCGTGGAATATTTGAGTTAGGTCTACTTGTACTCCGGTTGTCTGTGTTATATCCGCACTAATCGTTGACAACGTAATGTTTACTAGTACTAGCCCCGTCGCATTAGTCTCCTGATACTTAGCTTCAGCAATACCTCTCACATAATTGTATAGTGCTTTCCAATTGCGCCAGAATCCCTTCTGCATTAGCCACTGCCTTACAGCCATTCTCTGCTGGAAGGGTATTACGGGCATCATTGCTGCTGCTATTATTGTCTTTGTTACTATTCTAGCCGTTGTATCGATCGATATGTTAGCCATTCTCCTATAGTAGTACTTCATTATCTCCCTTATCTCGCTCCTCAACTGCTCCGGTGTCCTTATTTCTCCACGCCTAATCTTCTGCATTAATTTAGCTCTTACCGGTGCCGGTAGGTGTTCAGCGATTCTCTCCATAACTTTTATTGAAGCCCTTCTTAATCCTAGCCTAGCCGTTAATCCCTGTGAGCTTCCTAGTCCTAGTTTCTGGGCTATTGTTGCTTTTACTGTGAATCCGTAGGCTAGTACTAGGTGGTGGTAGGCTTTTATAGTTGTTATTAGCGCGGCTCTATAGTAGCCTTTGCTTAGTAGTTCTTGTGTTGCGTTAATGTATCCGTCTGCTACTGCTAGTAATATGTTAACTCTCGCCGGTATCGTTATGTTTGCTTCCTCCGCTGTATTGATTGCCCCCAATACAATGTTTTTGAGCTCTAATGTCTTAGCTAGTGCTGCTTCTACTGTTTCATTCGTTACTGTATGGTTTTCGCCTAGGTTGTTCCTAATAGTTTTACCTAGTACTGGGTATGCGAATACTGGGCCATGACTGTACAGTACTGTTGCTACTAGTGCATAGGCTTTTGCTAGTGATTCATTACTGCTACTAGTATTGATTGCTAGTTCTAGGAAGTGGTCTCCTCTCATTAGTGTCTTGTTTGCAACTGTTATATTGTCCTGTATTGCGAACATGAATACTGGGTATGTCTCGTTTCTAACAAGGTATGCTAGCTCTATTGTCTGATTAACTGTAACGTTTACACGGCTCCACCATGGCCTACCGCGGTGCTGGGGCGTCGTACCCCCTTGATCAGCCGCAACCGCTATATAGCCTGGTAGTGTTATGAGTGTAAGCGCGATTAACGCGGCCATTACCAGACCAATTATCTTGGACGTGATCATCCTGGTTCACCTCTCCCTACACGGGTTTTCTGGGTTATCCTTTTATGTTCCAGTTTATAAAAGGGAAATCCCGATACGTATAGAATGATTTCATCGCGTAATTGTTCCCGATTGATTGAAACGGTGTGGAACGTGGTTTGTGATGACTTGGAGCTATGACTACCTGCTTAGCTGCCCCAGTATTCTACGCTTAGGCTATCCCAGCATCCACGGATTGAGCGGTATCGTCGTTGCAGCGATCCTGTACCCCCGCATAAATATTCTCCGGCGAAAAAGTGTTGATCGAGTAGTAGGGGGTATTCCGGCTTATTTTATGGGTGATAGGGTCTGGAAGGCTTGTAGGGCAATAATCGTTGGGAGAAAACTGCTAGGGGATTTCCTCGATGAAGTAGTCTATCATTCATTATTTATGGGTGGTGTAAACCTATACGTTAACTATAATGGGAAAACAATACTCGTCGATACAGAATATGTTGATACTGCAAGCCTCGCCTTCTATTATAGGGTAAGAGAGGTATCTATTGCAGGGTTTAAATCTACGAGCATAGGGGACTGGGTATTATTAATGACTGGGCTTAGAACCGGTGATATGGGCCTCGTTAATACGGCTTGTAAAAACATAGGTGAAGTGATAGGTGATCGTTGTAGGTTGAATAGTGGTAATATCGAGTTAATTGTGCAGGATAAGGAGGAGCCCGAGCCGGAAGGTTATACTAGGCTCTTCATTGATAATAATGGTTTGAGAAACGTTGTAGCGGTAGACTAGCCTTCTACGCTATTATTATTTAAACTACTACATCGAATAGTATGGTATCAAGCCAGGATATCGAAGCGTTTTGGAGGGCTTGGTCAGGGTTGCCTATAAGCGTTCTCGAGACTCGCGTACTGGAAGCTAACACGGTTGCTTTGGGTGTTCCGTTAATTCGTTTAATGGAAGCTGCCGGTAAGAGTGTTGCTGATATAGTTTCTAGTAAAATAGATCCGCGGAGTGCTGGCCGGGTATTAGTATTAATGGGGAGGGGTGGTAATGGGGGCGATGCACTTGTTGCTGCAAGATACCTTGATTCCCGGGGGTATAGCGTTGAAGTATTGCCGGCTTATAGGCCCGAGCTTATTAGTAGCCCGGATACAAGGGTTAACTATGAGATCGTTTCAAGGATTGAAACGATCAAGATACACCGGCCTGGAACCCTATCAGCTATAAAGGATGCAGGCGTAATAATCGATGGCCTCCTCGGAACAGGTGTTCGCGGCGAGCTTAGAGAACCTATTAGGAGCCTTGTCGTTGAAGCTAATAAAGCGGGGGATGCTTTAAAAGTAGCAATTGATACTCCGACCGGTGTCGATCCAGATACTGGTATGGTTCATGGAGTTGCTTTTAAAGCGGATATAACTGTTTCCTTCCACGATGTTAAGCAGGGCTTGTTGAAGGCTAGGGAGTATACTGGGAAGATTATTGTTGCAAACATAGGTATTCCGAGGACTGCATCCTTATACGTTGGCCCCGGAGACGTATTGTACAGGATCCCGCCAAGGCCTCGGGATGCTCATAAGGGTATGATGGGTAGGGTTGTCGTTATAGGTGGAAGCTACTCCTACACTGGTGCGCCCGCTTTATCGGGTCTAGCAGCGCTGAATAGCGGGGTTGATTTATCATTTATAATTGTACCTGAAGCGGTTAGGGGTATTATTGCATCCTACAGTCCGGAACTAATAACTATACCTTATGAGGGGAAATATCTTGGACTGGAAGCTGTCGATGAAGTAATCGATAAAACACTTAGCTTGAAACCCCATGTTGTAGTTGTTGGACCCGGCTTGGGGCGTAGACCTGAAATATTGGAAGCTGTACGTAAAATAATGGAGTCTCTGATTGATAAGAGGGTATTCCTAGTTGTTGATGCCGACGCGTTAAAATCCTTCAACATTGGTGATTTAAAGTTTAATGGTTTAGCAGTGTTAACACCGCACCGTGGAGAGTTTAAAGCTATAACTGGTAAAACCTTGACCGGTGATCCTGTTAATGATAAAGCCATTGTGGAGGAGGCTGCTCGAGAACTTGGAGCAGTAGTATTATTGAAGGCCCCGATAGATATAGTATCGGATGGTTCTAGGACGAGGCTGAATGAGACTGGAAACCCCTACATGTCGATTGGCGGTACCGGCGATGTCTTAACGGGTATTGTAGCAGGGGTCTTAGCTCGGACACGTGATCCCTATACCTCGGCTTGTATTGGGGCTTATGTTAATGGTTTAGCCGGAGACCTTCTCAAGGCTCGTGGGCTCCATGTTTCACCGGTGAATATGGTTAGCGTCCTACACGAGATATTCAATGATCCACTAGGTAAACACTTGGAAGCATATAATATCAGCGTTCCCACTAGGTAATTAAGGGTTGATAATAATTAGTATGAAACGGTGGGATAGAATGCTTTTCAGCCTTAATAAGAAGAGGGAGAAGAAAAAACGGGAGGAGCCTGTGATTGTTGATGATGATGATTCAGACCTCATAGTCTTTTACATGGATCAATACGGGAATAAGTGCAGTACATGCCCCTTCCGGGGATTATGTGGTGGGTAGTTAGGAGACGTTGCTAGCGGTGTAACTGTTTGAGGGTTGAGGGTAGTCATATTCTTCTAGAAAAAGGCGAGAAGATCAGGTTTGCATGCCAAAGATCCGGGAGATGCTGTAGTACTGGCCCGAACGTAGCGCTTACAGCTTATGATGTATGCAGGATTGCTAGGTATATGGGTGTTGATTGGAGAGAGCTTAGGGGGCGTTATATTATCGCTATTATAGCGGATATGTATGCTATACCTGTTCTTAGAGGTATGGGTGATGGAGTCTGTGCCTTCCTAGAATACCGCAACGGATTACCCACTTGTAGGATCTACCCGGCCCGACCCCTCCGCTGCCTGTCTCTTATACACATCTCCGAG
>WAON01000095.1 GCA_015521265.1 Desulfurococcales archaeon | reverse complement strand
TTCAATATCTCTTCATACCTGCTTGGAACCCTTACAGTATATGCTGTGAATTCGCCGTGAACTATTGAGCCTGTCTGGGGGTCTGGGAATAGTGCCCATAGCTTTATCCACGCCGCCCGGTATCCCTCTATGTTCTTATACATTAAAACCTCCCTTGTCTTCCACATGTATACTGGTGCATACCCCTCTTCATGGTTGATCTTTACTGGTTCTAGCAGGTTTACAACAGTTATACCGTCCTCCTTCCTAACGACAATGTATCTCCGGCTCCTCCTATAGATTACTATGTATGGTGGTGCAGGCTTCTCCAGTAACTCCCCGTTGCTAACTCCTATAGCCTCAGCTATCTTGACGGCTAGCTCGTAGAATTCCAGTGCGCCCCGATAAGTTCTTCCAGCACGGTAGTAGGAGTATATTGCTACTAGGATCATCATTGGAGCGAAGACATAGGTTAGAGCATCTAGGATTGACAGTACTAGCTGTCCATGCCTTAAAACTGTGAAGGCTATTAAACCAGTAATTGTGAGGATTACGGCTACGACCACTCCAACTGTTGCTATGTATGATAGTGTTGAAACTTTAACTAGGCCTGCATAGTTCTCGGGTTCTTCATCTATCTTCATCTTAATACTCCACGACGGCGCTTGTCCATGTTCTTAATTAGTATAGAGATTACTGCTACCAATAAAACTATTGGAATACTTATAGGTTCTGGTAATGGTGGTGTCTTGTTTGTAATGTATATCGTTGTTGTATTACTTGCTTCTAAGTAGCTTCTATTACCCCTATATATTACTTCAACCATGTAGATGCCCGACGGGTAACCGGTGAGGATTATTGAGGCTTTTCCATTACTTGTCTTCTCCATCGTGTATTCCTGCTTATCAGAGTATATTTTTACGGTAATATTGCCTGGTGCCGGGTCTCCGAGAATTGTCGATGTATATACTACTAGTTCCCCGGAGCCGTAGTATTCTATGCTTATCCTAACTGGTTGAGGGTAGACCGTAACTCTCGATACTGCATCGATCCTCGTACCATAATAATAGGTATACGCGTATATGTTGTGAACACCGGGGTCTCGGAATTTTACGGTAACTGCTTCACCGGGTTTTACGCTTACCGTATACTTGTTGTCGATCGTTATGAGTATATTGTTTATTTTAATGTTTGTATTATTTACCAGTGGTTTTATTATTACTGGTGTTAATGTATAGGTGTAGTAGTTTGATCCCCTAATCTTAACTACCGGATCGATCATTAATTCTAGATTAGTCTCTAATGGTAGGATAGATATATTCCATGATGTTTCCGGATTGATATATGCCTCCCTATACCTTGTTATGTTCAGGTAGATAGTGTAGTTCCCCGGTCTTAGCCTAGATGTTTCGATTGTTAGAGATGGACTATTACTGTTTATTTTCCAAATGTATGTTTTATTCATTAATATGATGTTGTAGGGCGCTGTTAGGGGCCTCAGCTCCTCCCCGGCTTCTTCGTAGAGTACTGTTTTTAGTGGTTCGCCTTCGGGGACTGTTGTATTACTAATGTGTATGATTTTTAGCTTTAAGACTTTGATCGAGAACGTGCTACTTGCTTCTGTGTAGTATATGTTCGGCGGGTTGTATTCTGCTTTGATAGTGATCGATGGTGGTAGAACAATGTATTTATCGATCAATGTTGTATTCCATGGTTTTACCAGCCGGGTTTCCATTGTTTGTTCTTTTTCTACTTCGAGGTAGATGTCTCCTTTATTGAGTCTTGTTCTTATCCATTTATCTCCATCTAGTTTGTAGTAGTACGCTTTGATCGTTATGTTTATGGGTGTTAATGCATATGTTTCGTTTATTGCTTCTATGCTTATTGTTACTGGATATTTGAGCAATTGTATAATAGTTGTATTCCTCGAGGCTTCATAGTATTCATCCCCTGAAAAACTAACTAGCAATAGTAGTGCTCCGGGTTTTAAGCCGTGTATCTCCCCGGAGTATATACCTGGTGTGTTGGTTGCTTTCATTGTATTATTTATTACTACGTTGTTATTCCATGCTGTTAATGATAGGTTTTCTAGTAGTGTTATTGGCTTCCATGATCCGTTATAATCCTGTATTTCTAGTAGTGCTTTTACAGTGAGGTTTGGCGTATATGTGTTTGGCGTTAGGTATTCGCTACTTGGTTCTATTATTGTTATTCTTGTCTTATACTTTAGATAGAATAATGTTATGTTTACTGTTTCATTGTATTCTACTTTTTCGCCCTGCTTATTTGTTAGTAGTGTTTCGTTGGCGTAGTATGTTGTCGTTGTATTTATTTGAATTATATATTTTCCCGTTTTTTCCAATAATATATTGTATACAGCTCTACCCGATCCCTCGATCATTCCTAGTTCTTTAATTGTATTGTTGTTTATTAAGAATATTTTTGCGGATGAGATAGGTGTGTTTATCATTGTTACTTCTAACGTAACATTTGAACCTAGTGACGCTTCCCCTCTTGCTATTATCCTAACGACTGGGTGTTTGAATAGTAGCAGCCATGCTTTACCAGCATATATGTATGGTGGGTTATGGCCAACAGCTACGTAGCTATAGCTCCATGATGAATAAGAATTTCTCTGATACTGTACTATTG
>WAON01000094.1 GCA_015521265.1 Desulfurococcales archaeon | reverse complement strand
TTCCAAATAGTGTAATTTCAAAGATTTTGAATCTATATGTTTGCCGAATAGTTTTAATAGGAACTAAGCCATTAGGTATATCTAAGATCAGTTCTAAGGGTTGGATTCATGAGTAGAGCAATAAGCACGTTATGGGCTGTAACCATAATCGTAATAATCATTATTGCTATTGGAGCAGGAGTCTGGTGGTGGTATGCTTCCCAGCAGGGAGGAAAGCAGGGTGGTGGACAAAAAGTAAAAATTGTATTCGCATCCACCCAGCTAAATCCTCCCGAAGAGCAAGCCTTCATTAAGAGCCTACTCCAAGACTTTACTAAGGAGACAGGGATCGAGGTAGACTTTGTAGCTATAAGCTACGACCAATTAACGACGAGGCTTCAATCAGAAGAGCAAAGTGGTAAAGTAACAATCGACTTGATCGGAGACCTGCACGGAGGACTAGACTACTTCGCAAGCAAGGGATGGTTAACAGACTTATCAAACTTCCCATCAAAGTATGGTGCATTATCAGGTAGGACATTCCCCAAAGTATTAGAAGACTACAGTAAAATACACGGTATAAAAGCCTATATTCCATGGATGACAGCAACCTATGTAATGGTAGTTAACCACAAGGCGTACCAGTACCTACCAAGCGGGTTAACACCCGACGACGTCAAGAAGGGAACCAGCAAGTGGACATATGACGCCTTCCTAAAATGGGCTGAAAACCTGAAGAACCAGACTGGATCGCCAAAAGTAGGATTCCCAGACGGACCACACGGATTATTCGTAAGGTTCCTGCACGGATTCCTATACCCATCCTTCACAGGCTATCAGGCTAAAGCCTTTAACAGCACCGATGCTGTAAAAATGTGGCAGTACCTGAAGGAGCTTTGGAAATACGTCGTGCCTCAGAGTACTACTTATGACGAAATGGCTGACCCATTATTAAAGGAGGAGGTATGGGTTGCATGGGATCACACCGCTAGGATTAAGAACGCTATCGAGCAGAAACCCGACCAGTTCGACGTAGTACCGGTACCCGCTGGGCCTAAGGGCCGTGGATTCATCCTAGTAATTGCAGGATTAGCAATACCTAAGAACGCTCCACACCCGGACGCTGCCTGGAAGCTAATCGAGTTCTTGACGAGGCCGGAGATACAGGTTAAAGTACTACAGAACACAGGGTTCTTCCCAACAGTTAAGGAGGCAACCGGTAAGATACCAAGTGGTCCACTAAAGATTCTAGCACAGGGAGTAGCCGCACAGCAGAGCGCTAGTGATGCAGTAGTAGCCCTAATACCGAGCCTAGGAGCTAAGGGCGGAGACTTCAAGAACATCTATATTACAGCCTTCAACAAGATCGTGTTGAACAACGAGGATATTAAGAAGACATTAGACCAGCTATACCCACAGCTAATAGACTTGTTCAAGTCTCAGGGATTAGAAGTTCCGTAACCCGGCCATGAATAATGTGTAAATCAAACACCTTTTTTAAACCCTTAAACACGTATCTTTTACTTAACTCGTAGATGGGTGATTTATTGACTGCGAAATCCGGGGAAAACATTCCTCTAAGCATTAAGATTAGTAATTACATACCATACCTCCTACTATTACCGACACTTGCATACATGCTTTTCTTCATAGGATACCCGTTGGTTGAAGGTGTAGCGCTAGCATTCTTCGATGAACAGGGGCATTTCACATGGGCAAACGTTAACTATCTACTATATGATCCTGGAAGCCTGTTCTGGGATGCTCTAAAATATACGATACTCCTAGCAGCAGTTATAATACCTATACAGGTTAGCGTAGCTTTTGGATTAGCACTACTTTTCAATGCAAAATTCCCCGGTAAAAACCTAGCCCTCTACACGGTCATACTACCATTAACAATTAGCGATGTAGCGGCGGGACTAATATGGTATGTAATGCTGGGCCAGTACGGCTTCTTCAACAAGCTATTAATGGATCTAGGAATTATAAGCCACCCAATAATATTCTTCGGAATAAAGAATATGGAGTTCCTAGCAATTGTTATGACAGAAGTATGGAGAGCTACAGCCATCGTATTCGTAATTATATTTGCAGGACTACAAATGATCAGTCATGAATACTATGAAGCAGCCGAAGTCTTTGGAGCAACAACATGGCAGAGGTTCCGATACATAATCTTCCCACTACTACTACCAAGCCTTCAGGCAGCATTAATCATCAGGACACTGTTCGCCTTTCAGATATTCGGCGTAGTGTGGACCCTCGCAGGCCGAGACATACCAGTACTAGCAGGCGAAGCCTACTATGCACAGACAACCCTGCTTAGACCAGGCGTAGCAGCTCTCTACGCCTTGATCATCGCTGCACTAAGCGTCTCGGTAGGCGCGATCTATATTAAATTCTTCAAGGCAAAATACTTGGAGGCTGGAATGTAATGAGTAATGAAAAAATACTCTTAAGCAGGGGGGACATAATCCGCTACTACACTTACCGTATAATACTTGCAGGACTAGTAATAATAGCGGTCGTATGGGTTGCACTACCCTTCATAATGACTATACTATACGCACTGGCCGATCCAGCCCAATACTATGATCCCCGCGTAATAATACCGACGAGCTATACTTTGAAACACGTTAATCAATTATTAATACTTGGAGCCTATCAGGCAACGATTAACAGTGTAATAGTAGCATTAATAACGATAGGCTTCAGCTTCCTAATAGGACTACCAGCAGGCTACGCCTTCGCCCGCTACCGTTTCCGTGGGAAGGATTCATTGAAACTATTCATCGTAGCACTAAGAATGTTTCCAATGATGGTTATCGCAGTACCACTACTGGTATTATACTTCAAGCTGGGACTAGCAGATACACTAATAGGTATAGGATTAGCCCACACCTCCATGGCGCTACCCTTCGTAATACTAATCACCTCGAGCATAATAGCTGGGGTTAGAGTTGATTATGAGGAGGCAGCAATGGTCTTCGGCTTATCAAGGATCGGTGCATTCTTCAGGGTAACCCTCCCACTAGCCCTACCAGGATTAACCGCTGCCGCTATATTCACATTCATAATGAGCTGGAACGAAGTATTCATAGCGGCAGTACTAAGCTTCCAGAACCGTACACTACCAGCCTTCATATTAAACCTAATAGCAGGATCAACCGACTTCATAAAATTCGCTGGTGCATTCATAATGGTTATACCCGCCTTGATCTTCGTCTTCATAGCGGGTAAATACCTCGTACGTATGTGGGGGATCACCCTTAAATAACCATATAGGTGGAAACTTATGGTTGACGTCCATCTACGCGGGATAGTTAAAAGGTTTGGACGCACAATAGCCCTAAGAGGGATAGATCTAGACGTAGAAGATGGAGAATTCGTAGTATTACTAGGCCCAAGCGGCTGCGGAAAAACAACTACCCTTAGAATAATAGCAGGACTCGAGAAGCCTACTAAGGGAAAAGTCATATTTGGAAACAGGGATGTAACCTACCTCCCCCCGAGGGAGAGGAATATATCAATGGTATTCCAAAGCTACGCTGTATGGCCCCACATGAAAGTCTATGACAATATAGCCTTCCCACTGAAAATCAAGAAAGTTCCGAAGGAAGAAATTGATAGGAAGGTTAAGTGGGCTGCAGAACTACTCCAAATAAGCGATCTACTTGATAGATACCCCCACCAGCTAAGCGGTGGGCAGAGGCAGAGGGTTGCAGTTGCCCGTGCAATAGTGGTGGAGCCCCAGGTACTATTAATGGATGAGCCGCTGAGCAACCTAGATGCATTATTAAGGGTGAAGATGAGGAGTGAATTGAAGAAGCTTCAGAGGAGGATCAAGGTTACAACGATCTATGTAACCCACGACCAGGTTGAAGCAATGACTATGGGTGATAGGATAGCGGTTATGAGGAATGGAAAAATAATGCAGATCGGAACACCGACCGAGATTTATCACAAACCAGCAAACATATTCGTAGCTGGATTCATAGGATCACCACAGATGAACTTTATAGACGTAACAGTATCCGAGGAAGCAGATGGTTTAACCCTAGTATCAGAAGACTTCAAAATAAAACTACCACCGGATATCGCTGAAATAGTCAAACAATACATGGGTAAAACACTCGTAATGGGTATTAGGCCCGAACACATCTATCCCGAAGGATTCGTACCATCCAATGTTAAGAGAACCGCGAGGATTAACGGCGTAGTGGATTTCGTAGAAGCACTAGGCTCAGATACGATCATACACTTAAATACTGGTTCGAGAATAATAGTGGTAAAAGCTAGTGGAACATACAATACAAACATCGGTGAAGAACTAACCATCGAACTAGACCTAGACAAAATACACATTTTCCGGAAAGATACTGAAGAAGCCATCCTCTGAGACGATGAATAATGCTATACCCAAGAGTTAAAGGATACGATGAACCGGAAACTCTGAACAGTCTTAAAGGTAAAAATGTAAACCTAGTAGCAATACCCTCTAGAAACGCTGCCCCAACAATATCATACGTAATATATAATGCTGCCGAAGGCCTCGATAAACTAGGCGGTGAATGGGGTATTATTGTCGTAGATGGCTTAAGCAGTGATCAAACGATAAACATTGTGAATACTGTTAAGAAGGATATAGGGGAAGACAAGTTATTCATTATTCCAAACACTATATCACCTGGTAAAGGAGGAGCTATGAAGCTAGCAGCGATAATAGCAGATTACTTGGAAGCTAAAACACTTGTATTTCTAGATAGTGATCTGAGGAGTATAACGCCGGAATGGCCGATCCAGCTGGTGACGGGGGCTGAGAAGTGTGGTTATACAACTCCAAACTATATAAGGGATAGGTTCGATGCAACGATCACAAACTTTGTAGCAAGGCCATTAACAGTAATGTCCTACCTAGTAAACGTTAAACAACCAATAGGTGGAGAATTCGGACTCGGAAAAAGCCTCATCAGCCACCTAGCCAGGAAAGCCCCATGGAACAGTGTCTACTGGAACCTATTATTCGGAACAGACATATTCATAACACATACCGCGCTATCACTGGGAATAAAGCCTTGCGAAGCAAACCTGGGATCTAAAATTCATGAAGCAAAAGATCCTGGTAAAAGGCTTAAGGGAATGCTCATAGAAGTAACCGGAAGCCTCTTCAACGCCCTCATAGGATGTGGTAGTAAATGGACGAGGATTACCGGAGAGATAAGGGAGCCGGAGCAAATACTCGAGCCGAAACCAGTATACATACCGCCGCCGAGGATCACCGTAGATCCTGAGAGAGCGTATCAGCAATACATATCTGTAAACAATGAGGCGAACAGAAT
>WAON01000093.1 GCA_015521265.1 Desulfurococcales archaeon | reverse complement strand
GCCGAGAAAGGAGTAGTATTCCTAGACTATATGAAGCAGGAGCTCTACATATATAATAGTGAACATGAGACAAAAGTAATAATACATAGAGAAGAACCATTATACCTAGAAGACAAAGACACGATCACAAGTATAGTAGAGGGGAGAAACCCACCCATAGACCCGTATCAAGCCTTTGCAAGCCTATTCCTCTGCGAGCTATCACTAGAATCAACTAGGGAGTCGAGAGAAATAATAATTGAAGAACATGATAAATACAAAACCTACCGAGACATGATCAGTAAGGGATTAGAAGGATATCGCTCATACATTGAGAGGAAAGCAGAAGGGGAGGGATGAGCTTTATGCCCTACATATCACCGAGGGCAAGAGTGAAAACCAAACTAATAGCTGAAACAGCAATCATACTAGGAGAAACAATTATCGAGGAAAACACTATCATTGATGAAGGAGTAATAATTGGCTACCCAACCCGGAGAAACCTGCGAGAAACAATATCCCTTGGAAACACACGTGATTATAGAGGGATACTAGACGAGGCTAGCAGTGGATCGAGGATAGGATCATCGACTCATATCAGGCCCGGAACCACGATCTATGAGGGAGTGGTTATTGGAAACAACGTTGAAACAGGACATAACGTAATGATCAGGGAGGAGACTATTATTGGGGACAACACGGTTATCGGTACACACACAATTATTGATGGAAGAGTTAGGATCGGGAGCCGTGTTAGGATCGAGACTGGAGTCTATATTCCTCCCGAAACAATCATCGAAGACGATGTTTTCCTAGGCCCCTTCGTAGTGATCACAAATGATAGATACCCATTATCAAAACGGTTAAAAGGACCTACGATAAAAAAAGGTGCAGTAATCGGTGCAAACTCCATACTAATACCCGGAATAACCATTAATGAAGGAGCAGTAGTAGCTGCTGGAAGCGTAGTAACGAGAAACGTACCACCAAACACTGTCGTAGCGGGAGTACCTGCGAAGCCCTTAACGACACGTGAAATATATGAGGAGAAAAAGAAGAAGTGGGAGGAGGGACTGATATGAATCCAGTAAAGAAAGTAGCTAAAGGAAATGGATGGATCGCAGTATACGGTGTTGGATACGTAGGTTTAAGCCTAGTAGCAGTCTATCTTAGGAAAGGATACAGGGTTATCGGCGTAGACATAGACGAGGAGAAACTGGAGAAGATTGAGAAGGGAGAACTATGGTATGGCGAGGAAGCTATCAGGAAAGCGGTAAGTAAAGGGATCAGGGAGGGAAGGCTAATACTTACAACGGATGGAGTAGAAGCCTCGAGGAAATCCGTTATAAAAACCGTTACAGTACCAGTATACGTAGACTGGATCAAGAAAACCTATAGCTTCCACGCATTAAGAGACGTATCGGTAAAAATAGCGCGGGGACTGAAGAAGCACGACCTTGTAATAATCGAGTCAAGCGTACCACCGGGAACAACGATGAGCATAGTGAAACCTATACTGGAAGAGAAGACTGGTTTAAGAGCGGAACAAGACTTCTACCTAGCCTACAGCCCCGAGAGAGTATATATTGGGAGAGCGGTTAGGGATATCGAAGAAAACTATCCCAAGATCATTGGTGGGGCTGGGCCCAAGAGCACCGAGATAGCGGCAGAATTCTATGAAGGGATAGCGGTTAAGGGAGTAATACGTATGAGCAACCCTACAGCGGCAGAATTCGAAAAGCTTGCTGAAGGAGTTTACAGAGACGTAAACATAGCTCTTGCTAACGAGTTAGCAATAGCAGCTATGAAAATGGGGGTAGACTACTACGAGGTGCGGAAAGCAGCTAACAGCCAGCCCTACAGCCACCTACACCTACCCGGCCCCGGTGTTGGAGGATACTGTATACCGATCTATCCATACTTCCTATCAAACGAGCTGTTAAAGAAGGGATACGTTATGGAGCTAACCCGTCTAGCGAGGAGGATTAATGAATCAATGCCCAGCATCGTAGCATCACTAGTAGACGAAGCACTACGCAGGGAGGGGTTGAAGCCTAAAACACTGAAAGCAGCCGCATTAGGCCTCGCTTTCCGGGGAGACATTGATGATACAAGGCTATCCCCAAGCCATGACGTAGTAGCACTACTAAAAGCTAGGGGCTTCAAGGAGATAATAATACACGACCCCTACGTGCGGAGAGACCCAATAATAGAGGATCTAGGCTTAAAGATCACCAATAACCTGGGAGAAGCACTAAAGGATGCAGGACTAATAGTAGTATTAACAAGACACAGCAGCTACAAGGGGTTAAAAGTTAGCAATATACTAAGATACACGGGCAGAGAACCAGTAATAATCGACACAACAGCATACCTAGACAACGATATAAACTACGACAAGATAATCACACTAGGAAAAACACCATGGTAACCCCCCGGGAAAAATATAAAATCACCAAACAATACTATACGGTGAATACTGGGATAGGAAAAACACTAGAAATGGGCCGGTAGCTCAGCCTGGAAGAGCACCCGGCTTGCAACCGGGAGGTCCCGGGTTCAAATCCCGGCCGGTCCACTCACTCATTTTCAAGTACAATTCAACAATTTCATCAAGCCTCCCAATGTATCTCGTGATCACCCGATCACCAATCCTATACTGCTCATAAACATAATAATAGTACCTGATCCTATTCGATGATTTGAGTCTCTTAGCGATCCTTTTAATCACGAGCCTCTCCACAATCCCAACTTGTTATCAAAGTTTGCTATCGCTCCTCTCATTTTTAAGAGATTCCAGTAATATTGCCGGGCCACTATATAGTTGCAGGCTGTTCTCTGGGAGGAACCCGTAGACAAACAATATATTACTAGGACTATCACCAGCTAAGCCCCTACGCGTTAATAATAGTAGGATCGAATAAGCCGTTAATCCTAGTAGCAGTATCAGCGGGGAACTTATCTGGGAACCTCCAGTATATAACGGGACTAGGTAGGACAGGGAATAAACGGGTAGGCTTCCCCCAAAGATATAGTATGAAAAGTAACGAATCCCTACAACGAGAGGGTTTGGAGGGAGGAATAATGCGAGGATAAGGATACCAGTAATTACTGGCCAGACTAATTTTCTCCGATAAACCCTTCCGGAAACCCACCGATAAATTACGAGGAATAAACCAGCTAAGCCGAAGACAAATAGTAAACCCTCAACAAACACCTGGATAACCCTGTTACTAGAGAAGTAGTCTATTAATACAAATACAATAAACCAGGTATAGAGCGGGAAAGAGCTTGGAAGTAGTATTATAAATAATGTGAGCATTGAAACTATAAAGCCATAGACTAACCGGCCGTGTTCACTATTAACCCTTAAGCCAGCGTAGAGTAGTGATAGTGATAACGCTATAGATGATAATAAACCGGCTGGTAGTAGGTTGGGTAGAGAGAAAG
>WAON01000092.1 GCA_015521265.1 Desulfurococcales archaeon | reverse complement strand
GCCTCTATACGAGCCCCCACGATTATAAGAGACACGCCGAAGACTATTGATACAGCTTTCAATATACTGTTATCAAAGGCAGGAGCGAGAATCGCAACTATATAACTACCTAGTTCAAACAAACCAAACAACTTTGACACACTGATATTGAATAATAAAAATATATAGTTGAAACTGGCCGGGTACCCGATAGTCCTTAATGAGTTAAACAAAAGGGCAAGCAATATTATTGGCGAGACCAACAATCCGAATAATAACCGAGACTTCTGAGATTCAAGAAGACTAATCCATAGCCTACAGTCAGGAAGGCTAACAACCCTACATCGTTGAGAGGATACCCATGAGCCCTTATAGTAAATAATGTGAAACGCATAATACAATAAGAAAAACGTAAGTGTATTATGAATAAATATTGTAAGCCAGAGCTTATCGAATTCACCATAGTACACTGAGCACTCCAATACAGGTAAAAGGACTTTTCTCTGAATCACTGTAATTGAAATCACAGATATAGTAAATAATACAAGATGCTTTGATATTCTGACGATATATCTGGCCTCCTCTCTAATAGCCTCATAAACCTTAGATAACATCAATATAAGTCGCACCTCATTTCTTCTTTAGGTGATAAATAAGAAAATTCCTCATATAATACTGTCAAGAAAGAAAATTTTAAGAATACGCAACCCAAAAATCCAAATGATAAAAGTTAACAGGCTATGATCAGAGTTATCCCAGTAATAAGGCTAAAAGGCTGGAACCAAGGAGATTTATCTGCTAGAGTCAAAAAACATAATGAGGAGTAATATTCGCCACTATAGGCCTAATCGAACATTCCGTTTGAATTTAACTCTTTTCGTGATCCTTCCAAGGAAGATTTCCCAAGTATCTCTAATATGACTGTCTCCAATAAGGATTACTAAATAGTGTCAAGAGTAGATCCTTGCCAAAGTCACCATTGCACCCAGTTGTTCTCTCGCCTTTACTACAGTATTACCAGCATACGGATCTCACAGCCACTTACTTTCATATATCTAAAACCATCATCAGCAACACCAAGGCCATGGAAGCGGCGCAACCTAGGGCTAAACCTGCTAACAGCGATATATAGATTATCAATGCAAGACTTTTTATAAATAGTTAAGGAAAGAAAACTCTCTCAACCTAGACCCAGGGATCAGGAGAGATTTGCAATAATGATAAAATAATAGACCCAGAGGTTGCAAAGAAAACAACAGAGAAGCCAGAAATCCCAATAACACACGTAGGAGCAGACGAACGCGTAAAGTGGTTGGATAAGATCTCTGGCTAATAGCTTTACCTGAACGAGGCTGATCTTCTGAGCGTCAACATAATCTCGAGACTTTCCCAGATCATCTCCTGATATCCGTTATAGACAATCACTTGTGGAAAGCGTTTCCAAACTATGGTCTATTTAAGAAACTTAGCTATATGTCACAGGTTTTCAGAGTCTTGGGATCCTCCTAGCTAAGAAACCTTGCGAGCTTACCTTCAGAAACCTCCATGTGTTATTACGAAGCCTGGGGATTTCTGTAAAAGGATCCCGCCTCTTATTATAGGGTTGAAATAAGATGAGGCCATGGACTTGTCTCGGGCTTCTTTACCCGGTATATGTTGTGGTAATCGTGTATAGATGTCTTGGAGTGGTTTTATAGTTTTTCCATCGTATTCCTACAGAACGGTCATAAAGGGCAAGAGATTTCGTGCTCTAAATGTCTTCATAATTGTATAACCATATCTGTAGTATTTAGGATATAGTATAAGTAGTGAGGAGGTCTAGTAGGGTGGCCGTTAGTGGGATCTAAGGATGGCTCCTTCAGCACTAGACCTATATGTGCTATGCTAGTATTATTATTGTTTGTTTTTGTTATTGTAATTATCCCTATAAGTGGAAGATTCCACCTCTATGTTATAGGGGCTAGATACGATAACAAACAAATAGGAGTAAGCTATTGCTCAATGGAGAATCCGCTCAACCTTTCTAAGATTATGAAAAAGCTTATGGATGAGAAACCAACAACAATATTTGAGAAACCGTTGAACGAAACTTTTCCCAAAATATTTGATTATATTATAAGTGAGGCAAGTAACGAGTCTGGCTCTTGCCCTAATAGGATCCCTAATAGGAAGACTCTTTATAGCCAGTTACCAGAGGATCTTTGGATCGCCAGTGTAAGCCTTGGAGACCCAAATGGAATATACTTTGGTTTGTCCCCACAATCACCTAGTAATAGGACAATTAGCTCGATTGAGAAACCGGGATTGCTTATAACCTCTACAGATATCACACCACTATTTTCTTTAGATATTTTTGTGTTTATAATATTGCTATTTTCCAATGCAACTAGTCCTGGTCGCTTCGAGAAGGAACCCAATCATTATACCTATAAACGCCTGCTAGCGCTTTCATATACATCAATACTTTTATTATTAAAGTTTATATTATTATTATTGTCATATTTTCAAATTACTACATTATTGCTCATTATAACATCTGCTCTAGTAGTACCGATTGCAACACTAATTTTATATTCTGTATCCATTGTTATAGGCCGGTACGGTTGCAATCTTCATCAGAGACTTAAGGCTAGAAGTGGGAAAACGCGTCGGTACGTGAAGCTGGTTGAGATATTATTCCCGCCAAACTTCTGCATCAATATAGCAGACGACGGCTATAAACCACAACCAGATAGATATACTAAACTAGTCGATAGAAGTACTAAACTAGTCGCAGCAGGCATATTGATAGTTTTCACTATTTCAATAATGTATTACGCATTACCCTCATTTCTCGACAATATCCTTACGAATCAAGCAGGAACAGCTTCATCCCAAGGTCTTAGCGGGATTGTTGCTCTTACAATAGCAGTAATTTACACTGTGCCCTTTACACTACTGAACATAACTAACTCTGAAGCAATAAGAGCAGCTTACGACGCACTACTATCGATTGCACTAATGATCTCCATGTTAGAGATCATTGCATATTTAGCTATATTCAGAGTATCGCTTCTCGTTATAACCGCTCTATTGGTTACAATCATTTTTCTGTTATGCTACCTTGCTACTTAAGAGTATAACTATTAGGATATATACGGCAGTTCTATAATATCACTCTCTATCGATAAATAATAATTGAGTTATAAAAAATTTGGCTACAGATCAGATACGAACATGATAGCATAAATATTAAATTGCGTTATTGTATTTATAGATACATGTAAGTGCTATACGTTATCAATCTACAATGTTGTTTATCTTCTATTTTGAAGATTCGGATCAGTTTATATTTTGTGCTATTAGGAACCTCAACAGTTTAGTCCTGTTTTGAGTGTTTTAGCTCCTTCGTGATGCTTGGTTCGCGGTGTAGGGTTTTCCTCCTTAGATAAATTAACGTATGATAATGACTAATTGTTCATGCCGTTACTTATAACTCTTCTTTTTATTTGGTATTTAATAATTAATAGAATTAATAAAAATATTTGTTTTCGACTATTCTAGAATGGGTTCAGGTTTTGATCTCTATCATATATTCTATTCCTTGCCAAGTATATGGT
>WAON01000091.1 GCA_015521265.1 Desulfurococcales archaeon | reverse complement strand
CTATAAGGGGCTTGGTCCGGAGGATATTATTGCGAGGGTTAGGGTTTATGGTTCAAAAATAGCTCCATGCAGTAAGAAAACCGTGGAGATCGGTGGGAAATTCATAGATTGCAGTGAGTTCAAAAAGTTAATGGGTAGTATAGACCCGGATAGTGTTAAATTCGTATTCACCACTGAATACCAGAGAATATCCCATAGATTCACTAAGGAGCCGGGAGAGATCAGGTTCGTTATAGATGAAGCTAGTAAATCACCCTTCTACCGAGTATTCCTACCAATAGCTCAGAAAATCATTAGGGAGCCCGGCGGGTATTTCCCGAGATCCATGATCGTACTAGGCGATCCAAGGCAAGCTATCACAATCGATGAATCCCTAAAAATGTATAAGATAGAACTATTAATGCAGTATGTAGAGAGAGCCCTACGATATGAGGGCTTATTCGATAAAGCATGGAACATGCTGGATGTAACATTTAGACTACCCGGCCCGACAGAATATCCGATCAGTAAAGGATACTATGAGAATAAGCTTAGAGCATATGAATCCTTCCACGAGAGGAGTACTAAGTATAAGCTTGAAACTATTAGTGACGAATCAATACTCGGTAAAGCTAGGAGAAGACTAGGCAGCATTGTGGATCTATCAAAGACTAGTATTAGGAGAATAGTAGACGCAATAGATGAAGCATTAACAGCTAGGAAGCCAATAGTACTCTTAAAAACAAACAAGTTCGTACCAGGAGACACGTTCGACTCGGCTAGGGCTAAGATAGCCTATATCGCGAGCCTATACTTATCAATAATAACAGCAATACCCTTCACCGAGCCAAGCATTAATATTGGTTTAACAGCACCATACAGCGACCTAGTATACAGTACAGGATACTATACGGAGAAAATGCTGAACAAGCTGGGCTTCCCAAGAAAACACTTCAACAGCGTAACTGTTCAATCAATAATCGGCGGTGAATCAGACATCATAGTTACAATGCTGGGCAAAGAATGGAGCATGGGTTCATTCATAGATATAGGAAGCTATGATACACTAGAGACTATGTATTACCGAGAACCCGAAGTATTAAACGTACAGCTCAGCAGGCATAGGTTGTTAATGGTTATTATTGGAAACACCGATCTCCTAATGAGGGATTCAAGATATCTATCGGCAAAGCCGGGATTCAGTAAAGTACGCTGGATAAATGATACTATGAAGGCGTTAAAGGAATTGGAGAACGAGGATAAAATTGTAGCGGTCAAGATTAGATAAAAACACTCATCTTATACCCTAGGTGTTATTTTTAAGAGGTAGAGGCCCACCCTCCTACTCTTCGAATACCTAACCCCAACCCGGTACAAATGGGTTTTCAAGCCCTGCTCACTAGCTAATTCCTCGAGTATCCTATGTGCTGGAACATATACTCCGCCGAGATAACTATCCCCGATCGTATACCATGCTTCCCCAACGAGCTTCTCAGCTAATAATTTGAAGTGCTGACCCATATAGTATACGTACTGCCTCATAAACCTAGCATACCTCACCCTATGCCTAACACTCATAGAATCAATTAATTCCTCAACCAAGGGGTTCCGGGCTTCCATCTTCCACCATCTACCCGTAGCAGTGCATGCTGGTAGCTGGAGGCTCCTCAGAAATCCTAGATCACCGCTATCCCTTGCAAACCCAGCCCATAATAGTTGTAGCTGTGTATGCCGGATATAATCTATATTATTCATAAACGGGGGGCTGGTCAGCAAGCCGCAGATCCTGTCCGGCAACCACTCCGTTGAATCACTGTGAACCGGAGTATATGAGCCCCGCAGCTCAGTCCTCAACAACTCATCCACTGCTTTCTCGACGAGGCCCATATACCGCTTAAAAGGATCATTCTTTGAAGGCTTACCGCCAAACCTTGGAGCAGGTGTTCTCTTAAAATAACTATACTCCTCAACCATTCTCCCAAACAGTGTTAGCAGTAATGGTTTATACTCGTCTCCAACCATCTCGATTAAAGCCCTAATAATTCCAAGCTGTTGAAGCTTATCGGGTGGATGGTATTTTTCCAATCTACTACTGGGTATGAATATCTTATCCGTTTCGCCGTATAGATCCCTAATAGTATCCGGCAGTTTTTCAAGGCCAAGGGGCTTATATGTCTTAGCAATTGTTACCGTTAAAGCCCATGGATTAGCATCAATACCTATAACGTTAAAACCTCGGAGAACACCCTCAACAGCAACAACGCCGCCCCCAACAAATGGATCAACTACAATCTTGCAGCCGGCTGAATCCATGTATTTATAAAAGCTCCTAATTATTTCGGGAGTCATACCGTGCTCGACAAAACTGTAAAACCAGTGTAGCCTCCTACTCCTCCAAGGAT
>WAON01000090.1 GCA_015521265.1 Desulfurococcales archaeon | reverse complement strand
CAGTTATCCTTTACTATGCTTAATGCGAGCTTAGCTTTTTTCCTTATAATTGGTCTTCCAGTCGAGGCTAGTTTTAAAAGTTCATCATAAACAGGCTTGATAATAATGTATTCAGGCTTTGTATCGAGGAATTCTTCGATCAAATTAAATATGTTTATTCCCTCGCCTAGGGCTAGCAGCATATTAGTATCTAAGAGTATTTTTAATCGCTTACTTCTTCCACTATTCCCCATCCTGTTAACCGCCACCTACCCAGTACTCTCCTGCTAATTGCAATCCTTGAACCTGGCCAAGCTACAACGGGGTCTCTAAACTTCAACTCTATAGTGTCACTTGTAACGTTTTGGACTACTGCAACTTTAATAGCTGTTCCAGCGGTGATAATTACTGGTTCGCCTTTTCTCATCGGTGTGGTTTTAACCATTTCCTTCATTCCCACGACTCTCTTCAGTAGTTTATACCTAGCCTTCATGTAAGTGATCATTGGCGGCATTTTACCCGGTTTTCCAACAACGTTTCCTATTAGTGCATCGTTTTTAGTAAGTGATGGGTCGAGCTTTGTACCGATCGCGAGTAGTCCGCCTGGTTTTGCTTCTTCGACTTCTAGGTTTCCGAACCTTAAACTAACAACCTCGGTAATAATCGGCTCGTATTTATATCCTCCTTTAACTAGTTTCTTGATCCCGGGCCTGATCTCAATTTCTTCTCCAACTCTTAATACTCCCTGCATCAACGATCCACCGACAACCCCACCCTTCAGATCTCTGGGTCTAGTGCCTGGCTTATTGATGTCGAAGCTTCGAGCAACATACATTAATGGGGGTTTTGATAAATCTCGTTGCGGGGTCGGTATTTCTTCTTGCATTGCCTGCAGTAGTACATCGATATTTGCTTTGTGTAGAGCGCTAACAGGGATCACTGGTGCATTTTCAGCCCACGTACCCTTTAGAAAGTTTTTTATCTGCCTATAATTCTGTAATGCTTCCTCCTTACTGACAACATCGATTTTATTTTGAACCACGACAAGGTTTCTAACACCAATAATGTCGAGAGCCATGAAGTGTTCAAGAGTCTGAGGCTGGGGGCAGGGCTCGTTAGCGGCAATTACGAGGATTGCTCCATCCATTAATGCTGCACCGCTAAGCATAGTAGCCATTAATGCTTCATGGCCAGGTGCATCTACATAGCTTACCCTCCTTAATAATTTAGACTCTGAGCCGTCGGGACAGTGAGGCTCAGTAGTATATGCTTCAGGTGGTTCAAGGTTTTCGCAATAGGCTATGTTTCCATCCGCATACCCTAGCTTGATAGTCATGCCTCTTTTCAATTCCTCACTATGTCTAGCTGTCCAAATACCTGTAAGCGCCTGTACCAGCGTAGTCTTTCCATGATCAACATGGCCTACTACACCGATATTTACCTCTGGCTGCCTAATCTCCCAGGGCATTTAACGTATCCCTCCATTGCCTATGTGTAAATTTTCGGAAAAAACCCTAGGTATGATATTGATGATTAGGGTTTAATTATGTATTTTTCATGGTGAAGAAATATTTTATTAAAATAATCATCTAGATTTGTACAATTAATACCTTATAACGGTATTTATCTGTACAATATCTTCAGTAATAGTGTTACCTCTCACCATCTTCCTTCTACGTTCTCCTTTCTCTTTAGGGTGAAAACCTGGCGGGCCCGATAATAGTACTCTCTTCTTTACACCGCCCATAATGTCTGGACGCATTGGGAAGCCGCTGTTGTCGGTTCCGCCCTTTATTTGTAATTGTACGTTCTTTAATCCTATTAAGTCTCCAGGGAAGGTATCACCTATTCTTAATCCTATTAATCTCCTAGTCCGTTCATCATTAATCCTAACCTGCCATGCTCTTGCTCTGAAGGCTTCCCCTTCTAGCTCGTTTGTACCTGTTTTGTTCACTAGGAGTTCTGCACTTACATGTACTTCGTTTTCCGGAGTGTTTTCATCGTTTATAACTCTGCCCGTTATCTTTACTTTTTCCCCGCTGTCAGGCTTCTTCATTCTCAGCGTTATTATTCCGTGTTTCGCCTTAAGCTTCTCAGCGAGGCTTGGATTAACCTTTATAACTGGAAGTTCGAATCCTTCTTTAACTTTTTCCGACATCTCTATTTCTGGATCACCAACGATTTTTACCTTAACAATTACTTCCTGCTTCGGAGCCTCTGGATCAGATATGACTATCTTAAAATCAGCCATGACGTATCAGTCCCCACCAGTTGCCCGGTGGATTATTGGGTCAAGGTGATTAGTAATCAGTAGAGGGGTATTTATAGTGTTCTATATTAGACTGCGAACACCGTATCGTATAAGAGGAGGTGGTACGGTATGAGCGGTGAGGTTAAGAAGTGGATAAGACAGCCGATAGTCGTAGTTTTAGGCCATGTTGATCATGGGAAAACTACATTACTCGATAAAATTAGGGGAACAGCTGTAACTAAGAAAGAGCCTGGTGAAATCACCCAGCATGTAGGGGCTAGTATTGTCCCAGCATCTGTTTTAATAAAAGTTGCTGAGCCTCTAAAGAAGTATTTTCCAAAGCTGAATATCGATATACCCGGCTTATTATTCATCGATACCCCGGGACACGAATTATTCAGTAATCTAAGAAAAAGGGGCGGTAGCGTTGCAGACATAGCAATCTTAGTCGTAGATGTCATGGAGGGGTTCCAGCCGCAGACATGGGAAAGTATCGAGATCCTTAAAGAGAGGAGGGTACCCTTTATCGTTTCGGCAAATAAGATAGATAGAATACCGGGCTGGAAGCCCCAACCAGATAAACCCTTCCTTGAGACTATTAAATATCAAGATCAAAGGGTTCTCGAGTACCTTGATAAGAAAATATATGAGCTCGTAGGCCAGCTGTATGAAGCAGGATTTATGGCTGAGAGGTTTGATAGGGTAAGGGATTTCCGTAGAACAGTATCGATAGTCCCAGTATCCGCTAAGACTGGAGAGGGTATCCCGGAGCTTTTAGCATTGCTCGCGGGGCTCGTTCAACAATATATGAAGAAGAAACTCGTAACTAGTAATGAACCTGCTAAAGGAGTAGTATTAGAAGTTAAGGAAGAGCCGGGGCTGGGTACTACTATTGATGTAGTAATATATGATGGAGTAATTCGTCGCGGAGACTTAATAGTCGTTGGTGGTAAGAATAAACCCATAGTTACACGTGTAAGAGCACTATTAATGCCGAGACCCTTACAGGATATGAGGGCACATGAGGGAAAGTTTATACAAGTTGATGAAATAGCTGCAGCTTCTGGTGTTAAGATATCAGCACCGGGCTTAGACGAAGCACTAGCGGGTTCTCCAGTATTTGTTGTACCCGATGAGTCTCGCCTACAAGAATTCATCGAGAAGGTTAGAGAAGAAGTAGAAGCTGTTAGGATTAAAACCGATAATATAGGCGTCGTCGTGAAGGCTGATACTCTCGGGACACTTGAAGCTGTTGTAGAAGCTCTTAAACGTGAAGGAATACCTGTTAGACTAGCAGATGTAGGGCCTGTATCTAAGAACGATGTGCTAGAAGCTATTGTTACGAAAAACACTAGTAAAGAATACGGCGTAATCATAGCTTTTAACGTTAAAGTATTGCCTGAAGCTGAAGAACTAGCCTCAAAAGAAAGAGTAAAAATATTCCGACACAACGTGATCTACCGGCTTATCGAGGAGTTTACAGAGTGGATTAAGAAGTTAAAAGAAGAAGAGAAGAGGAAAGAACTTGAATCATTAATTAGACCGGGGAAGGTAAGGATCATTCCAGGCTATGTGTTTAGAAGGAGTAATCCGGCAATAGTAGGCGTTGAAATACTTGGTGGAGTAATTAAGCCGGGATATCCGTTGATGAGACAGGATGGTATGAGGCTTGGCAGCATCATGCAGATAAGGGATAGAGATAATGTTTTAAGGGAGGCAAAAGCGGGTCAATCAGTAGCGATAAGTATTCGTGGTAAAATCCTAGTTGGAAGACACGTGGATGAGGGGGACATAATCTACACGGATATTCCTAAAGAACACGCAAAGTTATGGTTAACTAAATATAAGAACGAGCTAAGTAATGATGAAAAAATTGTTCTCCAGGAGATTATAAAGATAAAGCGAAAACAAGACCCACTCTATGGATTAATATTCTAAATACTTAATGAGGGGGTTCAATAATCAAATATCTCATCCTTGTTAAATATAACATTTATCTCTCGCTCAGCACTCTCAGGGCTATCACTTGCATGTACAACATTCTCTTGTACAGATAAAGCATAATCCCCTCGAATGGTTCCAGGAGACGCTTTTCTCCCATCAGTTGTGCCGATCATAAGCCTTACAACGCTAATAGCTGAATCTCCTTCCAAAATCATGGCTACAATAGGGGCGGATGTCATGAACTTTATTAATGATTCAAAGAATGGTTTACCCCTATGAACGCTGTAGAAT
>WAON01000089.1 GCA_015521265.1 Desulfurococcales archaeon | reverse complement strand
GGGAAAATAATATGATAACCCCCCATAAATATATTGAGTAACAAGGGCTTGATAAAAAGGAGTACTGGTAGTTGGTCAGAAGTGTTTGATCTTGAAATTATCCGGGAGGAATTATTGAATGGGAAGCCGGTATTGATATTTGATAGTTCTGAGAGGGAAGCCGAGACCGATATGGTCTACTACGCAGGAGCAATAACCCCGGGAAAGATCGCGTATATGAGGAAGAACGCTGGCGGACAAATATGCTACGTTTCAGGCTCCAAGTTTAGGGAGTCGCTGGGTATACCGTTCCTGCTAGAACTCTACATGCAGCATCCAGTATTGAAGAATCTAGCCGGTAAAAAGCCCGGATACGGCGATCCACCGGCTTTCAACGTGTGGCTGAACCATGTAGATACGAAGACGGGTATTAGTGACCGGGACAAAGCTTTAACGATCAGGGCTCTACATGAAGTAGCCGAGCTAGTGTATAGTGGTAAGACTAGCGAAGCACTGGAAAAATTCGAAGAGGAATTCTATGGGCCCGGCCATGTACCAGTATTAACATCTCGAGGACTTAGAAATAGGAGGGGGCATACAGAGTTAACCGTAGCCCTCGCAAGGCTTGTAGGCTTAACGCCGAGCATAGTGATTGCTGAAATGCTTGATGATGAGGTAAGCCTGCCGTACGATGAAGCTAAGAGGTTCGCCGAGAAGAATAATCTATTATTTATCGATGGAGCCGAGATCGTTAAAGAAGCCTTTAAGCGGGGATTAATCAATGATTAAGATCGGCGTAGTTGATACGACTTTTTCAAGAATCGACATGGCTAAGTATGCTATAGAGGTAATCGAGCAGGAACTGCCCGAAGCAGTAATAATTAGATACACTGTTCCAGGAATCAAGGATATACCCGTAGCAGCTAAGAAACTATTAGACGAGGGATGCGAAGCTGTAATAACCCTGGGATGGGTTGGGGGTAAACAAGTAGATAAATACAGTTATTTAGCGATGAGTATCGGGTTAATAATGTTGCAAATACTAACTGGTAAACACGTAATCGATGTAACAGTGCATGAAGATGAGGCCGATGACCCTGAGAAGCTGTTAGAGATTGCTAGGAACAGGGCTAGAAAACACGCCTACAACCTCGTCAAACTCGTTAAATACGGCGGCACGGCATTAACACAATATGCTGGTAAAGGATTAAGGCAGGGATACCCAGACGTAGGACCCCTAATTGAAGGGTGATGGATAAATGACTAGAATAGGCATCGTAGTAGCAGAATTCAACTATGATATAACCTACCTAATGCTTCAGAAAGCAATTAATCACGCGAAATTCCTAGGCTTAGAAGTAGGGGTTGTAGTTAAAGTACCGGGAACATACGAGATACCGGTAGCAGTCTCTAAACTTCTCGAAAAGAAAGATATAGATGGAGTCGTCGCCCTCGGAGCAGTAATTAAGGGTGCAACAAAACACGACGAACTAGTCGCAGGACAGACGGCTAGGAAGCTAATGGATCTAATGGTGCAGTATGGTAAACCCGTAGGTTTAGGACTAATAGGACCCGGAGCATCTAGAATGCAGGCACTGGAGAGAGTGGAAGACTATGCTAGGAGATCGGTTGAAGCAGTAGCTAAAATGATTAACAGGCTTAGAAGACTAGAAGAAGTCCAGCCTGATAGGGAAGCGGTTTTCATCGAGTAAGCATGATCAATGCGTGGATAGGGAGTTGCCTCGCTTAACAATAATAAAACTACTGGGATACCGTGAATGGACTGAAAGCCTTGGAGACGATAGGGAATGGATTATACAGACGAATCAGTCTAAAACATACACCCTAATACAACAACTTTTCTCGAAGAAGCAGGGCTTCGCAATACCGATCAGATACGACTACTACATAGCACTAAGCAACGGCATCGATAAGGAGACTCATCGAGAAATCCTCCTTGAAATAGAGTCTATAGCCCCAAGCGGTGTAAAAATAGTTTCACTAACACACAAGTACCCCTTTACAGCACAGCTACTAGGAACAAGGATCCTAGAGGAGTCTTCTGAGAAACTAGTATATATTGATGGTAAAGAAGACGAGAACATTATACTACATATAGATTTCAACGACATCACCGCGATGACATATATGACCAGCGTTTTTGAGACATATATGAAGATAATGAGCTTCTATACAAACATAACATACGCAGCGGCAAGACTAGGAGGAATAACAACCTATCTCGGAGGAGACAATATGATAGCAATAATGAATAAGGATACTCTCCGAGAATTCATAAATAACATACCATCCTACGTAAAAATAGGAGGCGGATCATCATACTATCCACGTAAAGCATTAGAGCTGGCGGCGAGAGCTCTAGCAATAATTAGGAAGAACCGGGAGAAGCACTTCCTCCTCCTATCCGACGGCGAAGCTCGAGGAAAAGAATAGCCAATGCAATTATCGGAGCTGTAAAATAGCCTAGATTACTAGTTTGAACGCCCGGGTTAACCCCGGCCCCGAAACCGGAGTTGTAGGGGTTGCTAGTTGTCGTACCACTGTTTCCCGTATTCTCCCCCTCATAATGGATTGTGGATGTATTACTACCTACACTATTCTCCGTTGCCGGCTCTGAAATACTAGTTCTACCAGTGCTTTCAACACCTATGGAGTAAGTGATCGATCGAGAGGCTTTGCTGGATTTACCGGTAGGGTCTGTTGCAGATACTTTAAAGGTTATGGTATAGCTCCCATTACTACTGGGAGGTAGGCTGGCTTTAAATATTGATGCTTTAAACAATAAGCTAATACCCGAGTAACCGGCTCGACTACTAATTATCCTGGCATCCCTCTCAATTACACCAGTACCTGATCCAACAATGAATACCCCTTTGATAGAAGTATTATTCGTGTTAACGCCATCATACACGCTAGCATTAGCATAGAGATATAATACTTCGTTAACACCCATGCTAGCATTTATCGATTTAATACTAACCCTGGGCTTATATAAATCAAGAATTAAATGGTCATTAAGATCGGGTAGATGGAGGGTTATAGACGTATTATTTACATCTACCACAACACTATACTTATAGTTAAAGGATGCATCCTCGGTTGATAATAGTAGGAATCCTCCATTAAATGTCTCGTTAATAATTAATAAGCCGTTATGGAAAAACCCTTTTTTCAGGAATATATTATTGTAGAATAGCCTGTAAGACCCATTTAACCCCCTCAAGTATTCATCGGTGATTACACTCTTCTTATACAGTAAGGTATAGGGGAGGATAACTGTCTCCGGAATACTGTTGACATCGTTGAACTCGGAACGATATATTTCACCGTAGAAACCATAGGATACAATTATGATCGGGTGATATCCGTCGCCTACCCACTCATTATTTATCCTGAGTATGACGAATCCATCCCTATCCGTCGTATTCGTAACTGTTTGCGTCGAGACCCTGCTATATTTATATGTGACTGTTGCATTTCCTAGGGGGACGCCGTTACTTAATACAAATCTAATCCTCAATACAACAAAATCACTAAAAGAAAGAATAGGAGAAACAACAGCGACTACTAATAATATCATTGTCAAAATAGTAGCAATTCCATGCAAAGCTAATTCAGCACCCTTTAACAACATTTTTCGTTACAGTACTATTGTTTATATTTGTAAATAGTACGAATTAACCTTTCCATAATGTATTGGTATTTTTTGTAAGGAATATATATCAGTGTTATAAAAGTGGGAAAAGATTTATATCTTACAACAACTCCTAGACAACATAGCAAAACGGTGGTAGGATATGTCCCATAATCTATACAGGATACTACTCTTAATCCTAGTCTTATCCCTCGTTATATCAATGATCCCACCGACAACACAGGCTAGAAACCAGCCGGTACAATATACACAGTGGAAATACAAGTTCCACCCATCACTACTAGCTAAGGTTTGGAATGCTCCAGACGATGAAGTACTCACACTAGCAGTACGCCTACAACCACTACCCAGCGATATAGCAATGAAGGTTAAAGGACACCACGACCTAGCAGTTAAAGCATTAAAGGAATGGGCGAGGATAACGCAGGAGAAAATACTGCCCAAGATAAGGGATCTAGGCGGTGTAGTGCTAAACAGGTTCTGGATAGACAATGTATTAATAGTACGTGCAAGGCTCGGAGCCTTTAAGGAATTAGCTGAGGATGGACTAGTAGTAAAGGTTATGGAGAACTTCAAGGTACACATACTAGACACCCACGTAGACCACACGGTCAAACCGGGACAGGAAGTAGAGAGCTGGGGTATATTCAAGATAGAAGCACCACAAGCATGGAGCCTAGGATACACTGGGCAGGGAATAAGGATAGCAGTACTAGACACCGGTGTAGACATAACACACCCAGCACTACAAGGCAAGATGTTAACACTAGACCCGACAAGCCCCTACTACCCAGGCGGATGGATGGAGTTCGACCAGAACGGAAACCCCGTACTAAGCCAGCCCCACGATACACACGGCCACGGAACACACACTAGTGGAACAGCACTAGGAGGAGACACGTCAAACATACTAATAGGAGTAGCACCAGGAGCAACACTAATGCACGGATTAGTACTACCGGGAGGTTCTGGAACCTTCGCACAGGTACTAGCAGGAATACAGTGGGCAGTAGACCCATTCTACATAGACCCCAACACCGGTGAAACAGTACCAACCGGTCTACCAGCACACGTTATATCAATGAGCCTCGGAGCATCAGACTACTATGGAAACGACCTATTCCCCGGCATTGAGGCAGCATTACTAGCAAACATAATCGTTGTAGCAGCTATTGGAAACGATGGCCCGGGAACAACCAGCAACCCAGGAAACATTTGGGGAGTATTCGGCGTAGGAGCAACCGATATAAACGACCAGCCGGCTCCGTGGAGCAGTGGAGCAGTAGTAAACTGGCCGAACCCGCCGAGCGAGTGGCCGTTCTTCGACACCTACCCAGCAGTATACATCAAGCCAGACTTCTCAGCGCCAGGAGTAGATATTACAAGCTCAGTACCAGGTGGAGGATACGAAGCTTGGAGCGGTACATCGATGGCTACACCGCACGTAGCGGGAACAGTAGCATTAATACTGCAGGCAGCCGGGTGGACAGATTTCAACGTGCCGGATACACCAGAGAAAGTCTATATGATACTGAACCAGTCATCAGTAGACCTAGGAGACCCAGGACAGGATACTAGGTATGGATGGGGTAGGATAGACGCGTACCAAGCAGTACAGATCGCACAGACCTACGCTAAGAAATCAGGTGTTGAGGGAACAGTATACGATAAAGTCAGTGGAACACCGATACCATGGGCCCAGGTAACAGTGCTCGAGCTAAACAAGACAGTATCAGTAAACGGCTCCGGATACTTCAGGATACCACTAGACCCTGGAACATATCACTTAGAATTCACAGCGTGGGGCTACGTATCGAAGACTATCGAGGTACAAGTAGTACTATTAAACGGTACAATCATTGGCTACGTATTCAACGGAATAACAGGCGAGCCCATACCTAATGCAACAGTCGAGATTGAAGAATTAAACCTAACAACAACTACCAATATAAACGGCACATTCACAGTATCAGTACCACCCGGAAGCTACAACGTAACAGTATACAAGACAGGATTCTACCCAACATGGCAGAAAGTCGACGTAGACGAGAATACTACATCCTTCGCCTTCTTCCCACTAATACCTATGGGCGAAGGAGTAATCAAGGGCTACGTCTTCGACAACTCAACCGGACAGCCAATACCAAATGCAACAGTATGGGTTGATAATGGCGCAGTATTCAACTTCACCGATTCAACAGGCTACTATGAACTACACGTAATCCCCGGAACACATACAGTATTCGCATGGAAGCCCGGATATGCTAGGGCAAACACTACCGTAACGATAAACGTTAACGAGACTATCGTGGTTAACTTCACACTATCACCACTACAGCCGACAGTTGTAGTCTTAGGAAATATTAAATACTATATACAGCCGCACCTAGCACAACTAATATCAAGCCTAGGATACCCCGTTGAAGAATACCTAGACGTTGACGACTTACTAACAGACTGGTTCGGCGGAAAAGTCTATCCGAAAGTAATCGTAGTAGACCACTTCAAATCCGATGCGTATAGCGATCCATCATGGGAGGAGCTTGAAGACTTCTTATACCTAACATTAATGTTCAACTCTACAGCAATATACCTCGGAACATCGTATGCTGGAGAGACAGCACTACACGTAATGTATCTCTATTCATCACGGCTATCATCACTAGGATTCCCATCAATAATAGACTACTACGACGACTATCCAGAACCTCAATACGTTATAGTAGACATGCTGATGCCGTCACACCCAATATTCACAAACGTTACACCAGATAATGATACGTGGTTCTATCTAGCAGATCTAAATAACAGTGATTATGCAGACTACTTAATGGTATACTTCAATTCATCAGTACCAGTCGTACCACTAGCACTAGTAAACGATACATTAAGCGGCTACTCTGGATTCGGAATAGCATGCTGGCCATCACCCAGCGGTGCAAGATGGTTCTACATGTCAAGCTGGGGAGAAAGCTACTGGATGCAATACCTAGAGCCGGGCAGTGATGGAATGTACTCTAACAACACTGCAAAAGTATTATTAAATGCTGTAAAAATAGGGTTCACGGGATCACTAAACATAACGACTTATAGATCAATAATGCCTAAGATCCTTGAATCCATGAATAAACCAGTAGTCGAGAATGACAGGAAGCTACACGCAGACCTATACACCTATCTAGAAGTATACCTAGACAGGCAGCCCTACGGATACGTAAAGGGACAACTAGTTGGTAGTGACGGTGAAATACTATCCGGTGCAACGGTAACTGTACTAGGAACACCGATACAGGTAACCACGGATGAGAATGGATCATTCATGTTCTGGCTACCGGCAGGAAACTACACTCTAGACTTCTACAAGGAAGGATACGCCGAGACACAGGTAACTGTAACTGTAAACGTTAACGAGACAACAGATCTAGGAGTAGTTGTGTTAAAAGTAGTACCACGCATAGCAGTACTATACGACTATAACGGCGAGATAAAGAACCTGATAAAGGCAAGCTTAGGCTGGTATGCACGCGACTATGATAACATAGACGACCTAGTAGCAGATCTAGAGACTGGATTCTTCGACGCCGTAATACATGCAGGATACTACTACGCACCAATGCCCAGCCAGGACCAGTTCATGGCCCTACTCAACGTAATCGACGAGTACAAGCTAGGAGCTATATTCCTAGACCAGTGGGATGCTGCATGGTACTATCCGGACCTATTCGGCTACGGTATACGTGCACTAAACGAATACCTACACGACCCAGTATCCCGTACAACTGGAGATGTGTATGAACCAATATACCTGTATATAACAGAGTCACACCTAGTATTCAAGGGATATAAGCCCGGAGACCTAGTAGAGCTAATGTACAATACACAGGGCTATGGAACAGACTACTCATACTTCAACGGGTTCAGCGGTGAAACAATTGGACAACTATTCTTCAGCGGACAGGTACAGGGAGACGCTATAGCTTGGAAGATAACAGATGCAGGTGCACGCTGGTTATTAATGGCTAGCTTTGCACCAGAAGAATACCAGGACATGCAGTACTGGACGCTAGACGCTATGAACATATTGTTAAACGGCGTCGTATGGGCATCTATGAAACCTGTAAACGTTACACTAGAACAGGCATACCTACACGTTGGAGACACAGCTATATTACACATAACAGGTGGAGAAGCTAATGAGACATTTAACATAACACTAGATGGAACATTAATCGGACAAGTAGTAACAGATGAAAACGGAACAGCAACGTTCAAATTCACGGTACCAATAATACCAGGCGGCGAACACATGATCGATGTTATATCAACTGATCTAAAGAGGTATGGATCAACAAAGCTCTACGTCCTACCAAAGATTGTTGTATCACCGACAAGCGTTAAGGCTCCAGCACTAGTATCGATTAACGCAACCGGATTATTCAGCGGGCAGACCGTACTATTCTATCTAGACGGTAACTACCTATCAATGATACAGGCCGACTCACTTGGAACTATAACAATAAACATCAACATACCAGTAGTAGCAAGCGGTAAACACTTATTAATGGTAGTAGATGCTTCCAGCGGCTCAATAATGGCTAGCACTGTATTATCAGTTACATCACAGCTAGACGTCATCGAGGGGAAGATTGATAACCTAGGCGGAAATCTGGGCAGTGTAACATCGCAATTGTCAAATATAAATGCTAAACTAGAATCGATCAGTAACGATGTAGCAGTAATCAAGACGGATACCGGTACAATAAAGGCAAAGATAGAAGACCTCAACGCTACACTCGTAGGCTTGATTACGACGAAGACCGGTGAAGTAATGGCTGTACTGAACACTACGAAGGGACTAGTACTAGCTAAGCTAGACGATCTATCATCCATGATAGGAAGCGACTACAACGACATAGTAGCAAGGCTAACCAACATAAACCAGACACTACAAGAAATACTAAACCAGGTATCAGGACAAGCAACACAGCTACAGAACCTGCAG
>WAON01000088.1 GCA_015521265.1 Desulfurococcales archaeon | reverse complement strand
AGATTACTCTCATTAAGATCTCCCAAGTATATTACGAATGTTTTAAAGTCGTCAATTAATGGTGATGGATAGCCTTTGAGGATGCTACTTGTATTTCCTGGATTAATTGTAAATGGCTGGGCCTGGATAAACAATACCATGAACAATATAATAGATAATACAAGCCACCTAGGAATCGGAGACAACTGTTTTACCCTCAAAGACTGGTTTTTCACCAAATTATGTTTCCGAGTTTTCGTTTTCTACAGGTATTGTTTTGGCTGATAATTCTCTTATAAGGCTAATTATTTGAACCCATGCTCAACCACTTGTCCAGCCCGGCAGTCTTTTTCTCAGCGTGTTTTCTCCGCAGAACTTTCTCTACGAACCTGTCTCTCACCGGCTCATAGACTTCCTTGTAGAACCTCTGGGGGTCTAATAGTATTGTCCGGGGAAACTTTTTAACGTATTCTACTGCTTTACGCCATGCATCCTCGAAGGAGATCCCTACTTCTTCAAACCTCCTAGCAACGTAGCGGTCGAAATCCTCCGGCCTCTGCTCTACACCGCCCATAACGTAGTAGCCGCTACTACTGATCTGAGTCTTCTCCCCGAGCTCCTCCACCCGTTTAACCTCGCCGGAGATTCTTGAACCATAAATCCTACCCCTAGAAGCCCTAGCCGCTACAGGCCTCTTAGCTGGTCCGTAGTATTTTGCCCATGCGTAGAATATTGCTCGGTTCAGCCCGAAGCTCTTAGCCTTCCCCAGATCACCCTTTAAAACATAGTAACGAGCAGCCTGTAACAAAGCCATAACCGGGAACCTTCCCGGCTCTCCGACTTCTTGTTTAACCGTTACAGGTGTACCTGCTGGTTTCTCGACTGGGGGCCCGATCCTCGTAGCTCTAACTTCCAATAATGTGCGTTTAGCAACTTTTCCAACATGTAGCAGTGCCTCCTCGGCGAAATCATCGCATTGTCCGGGTTTTCCACGGCTCCAAGCCTTCTCAACATAGACTGGGTTCTCCGGATTACTCCATTCCAGGCTGAAATCCCGTAATTCATTAATTGTGAAGGGTACAGCGGACCTGTCTAATCTGCGGTGTAGGCTTAGTGGGGCTGTGAAAACCCTCTTCATCGCTACAAGGTTTTCCACTTTCAAAGCATAACCTGAATCCCGTATAGCATCGAGTATTTGGGGCTGTAGTTTATCCAGCGTATACTCTACTACTGCGAAAGCTACATCGACTGGATGGTGTTTCTCGAGTACTCTACTGAAACACTTCTCGTTAACCCTGACGTGTAGCCCTGCACCGCTCCACACATAGTATAACGCTTCACCCAGCCCCTTACCTGCTAGGTACTCCCCGATCAGAGACCCGATCCTTACAGCATATTTCCACTTCTCACCGACAAGCTTCTCGTCTAGGATATCGATGTCTATGAAGGGCGTAGCATAAACGACGTTGCCCTCATACTCCTCGAATACGTCCCGCCTAGAAGATAGCTTTTTGAAGACCTCGATGGTTCCATAAATACTTCGAACACCGAGTCCCCTGTATCGCTTAAAGAGTAATGCTACATCCCCGGGCTGATTGATAGTTAATGGTTTACCGTTTACCCAGCGGATCCATTTCCGATCACTACTCTCCAACGCGGCCCAGCGATTCTTAAGGAAACCAGCGATCTCAACTGCTATCCTGCTACGCGAATAATACTCCAATACATCTATTCCCAAAACCATGCACCAATCATAATATTCCACAACCACGGCTAAATACTGTTCACCAAGAAGCAATCCATGCATCCCCTGACCTGGTAATAGTATTCTTTATAATCCATAATTGATCAATAATATTTCTGGGATGAAGACGAACCCGGGATTATAGCCTCCTCCCCCCCCTTGTGGGGGAGGAGGTGATGACGAGGCTGTTTGTAAGCGGGCTCGGACCACTCATAGTATTATCTTGCCGATGTGGTCTACTGGTATGGCTTCCGTCGAGTTGTTGATACTTATTGATTTAACGCTTGTCATTGTTTTAGCTAAGGTGTTGGAAGAGGTTATTGTCCGGTTTAACCAGCCGCCTATCCTTGGAGACCTGCTGGTGGGGATATTGATCGGGCCAACCGTGCTAGGCTTGATTAGGGCTACTCATAACGTTGAGGTAATTGGTTGGCTGGGAATAGTTGTATTGATCTTCCTAGCCGGGCTTGAAACCGATATAGAAGCTGCTCGTAAGTATGGTAGGGATTCCTTTATAGTAGCTCTTGGAGGAGTACTGGCTACTTTCAGCCTAGCATACCTGATCGCCTATCTCTTCGGCTACCAGTACTTGACCGCATTGTTCATAGCGACCATTCTCTCACCTACTAGTGTAAGCGTTACATCGACAACCCTAATGGAGCTGGGGGTTTTGAGGAAGAGGGAGGGGGAGATCATTATGGGTGCTGCCTTCGCTGATGATGTTATGGCTATGGTTTTATTCGCGTTGGTATCAAGCATAGTCTACTATGGAGAGATCCGTGGTGAAGCCCTCTCACTAATAACAACCGGGCTAGTACTCGTATTCACCTTCTTCACTATACTCTACCGTGTAAGCGATAAGTTGTTCAATAGGATATTGGTGAATAGCCGTTTACTAGATGCTCCGATGACTCAGTTGATCATTATTGGTTTATCAATGGCTATACTAAGCTCCTGGTTCGGCTTATCCCCCCTAGTAGGAGCGTATCTTGGAGGATTAGCTATGAGTCGAGTCGTTAAGAGTGAACGAGTACTGGGATTCTTCCAGGTACTAGTTCAGCTTATATCCCCATTCTTCTTCGTCTATGCAGGCATCCTCCTAGACCCATGGAGTATTGTCTCCCGAATAAACCCCCTCGAGGTTTTATGGGTTATTATCGGGGTTGTATCAGCGGGGATAATCGGTAAAATAGTTGGATGCGGTTTATCTGCTCGTCTACGAGGACTTGACTCTAAGTCCAGTTTAACGATTGGTGTTGGAATGATGCCTCGTGCAGGAGTTGATCTGGTGATAGCTGTTGTAGGATTAACCACTGGTGTATTAACGATGGAGCTCTACCTTTCAGCCTTAATTCTGATATATGTTACCAGTCTCTCGACGCCGGTATTGTTAACCCGTTTATTCAAGGGGTTCTAGCCTTTAAATAATCCAGTGCTACTGCATTATAGAGTTTCCTAACTGTTAAAACGTAAACTCTATCCTCCTCGACTAGGATCACGTATTGTGTATTGTAGCGTGTAATATCTTCAACGATAGATTCAATACTATCCTCCAACCCATGGATCGGGGGCTTGACTAGGAGAGGGGGCTTCCTCCTAGTAATAGAGTTTATAAGGGAATCCATTGTTAACACATAGTAGTCTCGATCCCTAGTAACTACTATGTAGTCTCCACCAGTAATAGTCATATAAGCCAGTAACCCGCCGGGATCCGCTTTGACATCCCGGTATTTCCTAATAACCGGTTTCTCGATGTAATCCCTAAACCTCTTAATCCTTAAACGCCTATACACTGGGTTGTGCTCAGCTATGTATTCATACGTATTCCTAAGCTGTTCAACGACTCTGTAGAGCTTTCTATCTCTCTGATAAATATACAAGTATTTACGGCCGACAATTTCCCTAGCGATCAATGCTGATACTAGTACTGGAAGTATCAATGGATAGCTGCCGGTCATCTCTGCCAATATGATCGATGTACCTATTGGAGTTGTAGAAACACCTCCGTAGAAGCCGGCCATACCCGCTAATACCATTATACTTGTAAGGTAATTGTTCTGGAAGGGTATTGATAATAGGTAGCCCATGAGGCCGCCGATCACTATTCCCGGAGCGAATAAACCACCGCTACCCCGGAAACCGGTTATAAGTACTGATAATATAAACCTAGCAGCAAGTATAGCGGCTAGTATAATGATCGAGTACTTGGTTGTACATGTAACTAGGCTTGCTATTAGTAATTGCCCAGTACCAGTAGATCCGGGCAGCGAGATTCCTATGAGTACTATTAATAATGCAACAGTTAGGCCTAGAACGTAGTGGTTCCTGTTATGGCTTAGCCTGTTGAAGAACCGGTAGAGATCAGCCCAGTAACGGGATAGGAACCCGGTAGTTATTCCTAGGAGGGATACTAGTAGAAGGGTGAGGGGGTGGAAGACGATTGTAACCGGGAGGTTTATAATTGGTAGGAGGGGCTTATACCCAGTCAATAGTATTGTTATAGTGTAGGATGTAAGGCTTGAAACAACTACAGATATAATAGCTCTCGTCTCGAGGTCCCGGTGGTAGGGGGCTTCAAGGGCGTAAATAGCCGCTCCCAATGGTGCTCGGAAAATACTTGATAAAACACCTGCTACACCTGCTAGGAATAGCCTGCGCCGGTAGATGAACGGTATATGCCTAATAAGCAGTAAGAGGCCGATAACACCCCCACCAATAAAAATACTAGGACCCAGTAAACCGGTAGAGGCTCCACTAGCTACTAGTAGTGATGTAGCAATTAGCTTCAATAATAGGCTCCGGGGCTTGATAACGGCGGCTCTTAAATGGTAGGCTCTTAATGCTCCGTCAACGCTTGCACCCCAAGTAGATGGATCCCTCCATGTTAAGGCATAGCTTATAATTACTGCTGCGAGTATTACTGGTATGAGTATCCATGCATTATGCACGGATTGTATTAGGGAGTAGACTGTCTCGGAATCAGCGTTGAAGTTGACTGAGAAAACACCAGTTGCAAGATACTTGTAGAAGCTGATTATTAGGGATACGAGGCCATATAGGATTAGAGCTAGGAGTGAGCTTAGAACACCGACAATAAGGGCTGCTAGGTAAAACCTCCAGATAGGTATGTTTTCCATTGACAGTTCTACATCAGCCCATACATGCCCTATACCGTTATGTATTGATATTATTCGTTAGGGTGTAAAAACGTGATCGGAACGGGTATGGCTAGTGTTATTATTCGTGTTTAAATATTATGATAATGTATTTCTTACCGTTAACCTCCCACTCCCTAGCATAGCCTGTTCCTTCACCAGGCTTACTAGCGGCGAAGACTAGTTCTACGCTCCTCGTCTCATTCATTATGTATTCCTTATTACTCTCCAGTAATTCAACGTCCTCCTTTGGTGCTATGATTATCGTTTTTATCTTATCGTCTAATTCAAGACCCATTTCTTTCCTCATAACCTGTATACGCCTTATAACGTCGCGGGCAAGCCCCTTGGCTAGTTCTTCCCTTGTAAGCCTCGTATCTACTGCTACACTGCCCCAATCCCTGTCTTCAACGCTGTATCCTTCAACGTATACCGGCGTGATCGATACGTGCTCCTTTAATAACTCAACTGTTTCCCCATCGATTACTGCTTCATACCTCCCCTTCCCGATGAGATCCCTCGCTATCTCTTCTTCATGCCTACCAATATACTCTATGAT
>WAON01000087.1 GCA_015521265.1 Desulfurococcales archaeon | reverse complement strand
CAACCCAGCCGATCACGAGATAAGACGAATACTCATAGATAGAACCCCGTAATCCCCTACCCAGCACTAAGAATAGCCCTATATAATATATAGTTATGTAATATACTATAAAATAAAACCGTAAACACCTACTACACAACTTATCTACCCCTATACTCAAACCCGGAATAACAGCACCTAGCCCCCACCATCTCTCAGAGGCCTAGAATCCCCAATCATCTTCCATGTAGGTTTTATAACAATATTTCCTAAAATAATGAGGCCTAAGAAATATTTAGAACCACATGTCATTCCAATATCCTATAGCTACGCAGGGCCGGAAAAAATACTAGCTTGCTAACTAGTCGGCTAGAAAGAGTTTTCTTAAGTAGTATTAGATACATAAATATTTAATAGCACTTAGTACTTGTTTGAGGTTGAATTTATGCAACAGTCTAATCCATGGATTCTTGTAAGTGTTTGGGGTGATCCTGGCGGATGGGGCTATGTCATGTATAGAACACCTGAGTTACCAGCTATCAGGGGATGCAAGCTAACCGATGTTGGCTGGAACGATAGGAATATTAGACAAAACTCTACCCTCGGCGCCATACTCGAGTCTTACAGCGACATAATAGCGTCGGCAATAGTGTATGTTGCTGATACCCTTGCGTTAAGCCCGTATATTTTCGACTATGAGGAGGCGAAACGTATATGTAGTGATGATAATCTCTGTAAGGACTACAAGAACATCATCGAATGCGCGAAGAAATATGTAGTATCCTTCCTAAGGCTTAATAATACTTTGAAACAATACATGGATAGGATAAATGTACATGTATTGCCCGGGATAGGCGAATATAAGCGTAAAAAGGGGGATAAAGGCGACGGGCTCAAAGCAGCCTACATAGGCCATCCATCAAACTATTACTTTGGTCTGCTCACACATCTATACAGCTACCTTGTAAATAACGATAAGACTATAGACACGGTCTTGCTGGATATTAGTCACGGCATAAACTTTATGCCCGTCCTAGGCTTCAGAGCCGTAGTAGAGGCTATAAAACTATACATGATAGAACGTGGCAGGGAAAAGACAAGGCTGATCGTGCTTAACTCCGACCCAGTTATCGGGAAGGAGAGCACTAAAACACCAAAGAATATAAACATAGTCTACTGCAAAGAATTCAGCCTTAATGAGGTATTAAACGAGACATACTATTTACTAAGAGCCGCTAATTTCTCCCAAAGACCATTCAAACAACTCGTAAGTAAGAGGCCACAGGGATCTCCTGAGAGATTAAACAATGCACACAACAAACTGAAGAAACACGCAGAACTGGTTAAAGTTATAGCAATATCTCTTGATGCAGGCCTAATGCTACCCCTGGTTTACACATTAGAGGAACTAAAGCAGAAGAGCAAGGATTTTAACGAACTCTATGATGACCTAATTAATGGTCTTGAAGACATAATATATAATAGGCTTATCGAGCGGGGAGACGGGCAAGTCGATCTAGTTGTAAAGCATGAAACTAGGCTTGACGATATCAATGAACAATACCTAAGAGCCGTAATACTCAGTAAGACGCTTATGAATTACGTGGAAAAAATCATTAGGAAAACCAAGAAGACATGCAACGGAAAAACCGTAACACTATATAATATACATGATCTCGAACATGCTATTGATGATTACATTGTTAATAACATAGCTAAGAAAATAGCCGAAAACGAAATATCAAACATTAGAGATAGAGTTAATGCCTATAAGATTATATGTAATAAAGATAACGAGCCTATAGAGCTGACCTTGTATAAAACAATATATGACCTCACAGAAAAAGAAGTAGGAGACACCAAAATAATTAATCATTATCGGAGATTGAAAAAAGAGTCATCCGATTATGAAGATATAGCTAATATGCTTAGGAAAATTATTGAAAAAGAGAAAACAAATATAAGATGCCGACAAAGCCAAGAGCCAACTTTACCCAAGAATACCGGAATCGATAACGAACGAAATTTCTTTGCACATGCAGGGTTTTACGGCTCGGTAACACTAGTGACTGAAAAAGATGGAAATATCTACACAGGCTACGTTCCCGGAGTAGACTATCGCAGAGTTATTTTATCTTCTTAGTAACTTTTTAGTAGCTTTATTCTAGCACCCTCCGTTTTTTAGTGATAGGGACATAATACTCCCACAGTACCTATCCTTATTACCAGCAT
>WAON01000086.1 GCA_015521265.1 Desulfurococcales archaeon | reverse complement strand
GTTTTTTAGCTTCTTGGAAACCTATTATTCCAGCTGTTATTGCAGATAGTGTTTCCGGATCGACCGGTGGTTCAACTTTTTCAATAGTGATCGCCTCCCCGGCTGATTCCATGGTTTTACCGCTTTCTTCTACGGCCTTTCTCTCCATAACTTTCTGTTTTGCTTCCTGTTTTCCAATATATTTTAACAGGTAGACTGTTACTGCTAGTATGCTTAGCACGGTGAATACAATAGTTATCCCGACGATTGTAACGTATAGTCCAAGCATTAACTCATCCATGATTTTTCATCCTCCCAGTAGGGATAGGAATACTCCTGCGGCTACTGCTGTCCCTATTACTCCTGCAACGTTCGGGCCCATCGCGTGCATTAATAGGTAGTTTTCAGGGTCTTCTTCGAGTGCTAGTTTTTGTACTACGCGTGCACTCATTGGTACTGCTGATACCCCGGCTGCACCGATCATTGGGTTTATTTTCTCCTTAACGAATAGGTTCATGAGTTTTGCGAACAGTACTCCGCCGGCAGTTGCTGATGCGAAGGCTACTACGCCTAATCCTAGTACTAGTAGTGTTTGGAGGGTTAGGAACTTGTCTGCAACCATTGTTGAACCAACCCCTACTCCAAGGAAAATAGTTACTATGTTCATCAATTCCTCGCTAGCCGCTTTACGGAGCCTTTCGACCACTCCGCTCTCCCTGAAGAGGTTCCCGATCATGATCATTCCTATTAGTGGTGCAGCTGATGGTACTAGGAAGCCCACTATGATCATAGCTGCTACTGGGTAGATTATCTTCTCCTTCTTCGAAACCGGTCGGAGCTGCTTCATCCTAATCCTTCTCTCCTCCCTACTAGTTAAAGCCTTGATCACAGGTGGCTGGATTAATGGTACGAGGCTCATATAGCTATACGCTGCAACTGCCGTCGCCGCTAATAGGTGTGGGGCCAGTTTAACGGTTAGATAGATCGTTGTAGGCCCATCAGCCCCACCGATGATCCCGATACTCGCAGCCTCCCTAGTGTTGAATCCCAGTAGTAGCGCTGTCAGCATCGCTACGAAGACACCGATCTGTGCTGAAGCCCCTAGTAATAGGCTTTTAGGATCAGCTATTACCGGGCCGAAATCAGTCATAGCCCCGAGCCCTAGGAATATTAGTAGTGGGACTACCTCGGTCTCTATTAGGTAGTGGTAGACTAGGTATAGGAAGCCGCTGGGTGGATCGGTTAAACCAGTCCCGGGAATATTTACTAGTACAGCGGTAATACCTATTGGTAAGAGTATTAGTGGTTCATAGTTCTTCTTAACTGCTAGATATACTAGGCCCAGTCCTACCAGGATCATTACGATGTTCTTCCAGATCAAACCCGTAGATATGAGAGTGTATAAGTCCGTCAAACCCTACCAAGCACCCCATCCTTAATCCTTGTTATTGTTTATCGCTGGTTTAGTGTATGGATTGTTTCAATGCGTGTACTCCGTAGCCTATGATTGCTGATAGCTCTATGATCTTAACCATTTCCTCGGCTGAATCCGTTTCAAACCTTAAATGCAGTGCGTCTACTCTCTCGTAGGGCTTCATTGTTTCAAGTACATCTGCAATAAGCTCGTAGCGGACAAATACGTCTACACGGTATGGCTTCTCGAGTACTAGTGGGCGGGCTTCACCCCTCCGGTAACGGTTAACTGCTACATATATTCCCTTACCCAGCATTTCAAGGGTTTCAGGTAGGCTCTGATAAATCGCTGCGTAACGGGTGATTCCTTCTTTTAATGGTACGAAGACCGTCCATGGGGAATAAGCTTTAACCTCGTTCTCCAAATACTTGTCTCCTGCTACTAGGATTACAGGTACTCCTTTCTCACCGGCTACGAGGCTGTTCATTAGGAACTCGCTGGACCGGATGCCGTTGATCCTTATCTCGGCGAAGGTTCTACCACTCATAGTATGACTTAGATAACCGTGAACTGTGCTAGCGGCTGAGTGGTAGCCGATGAATAACGCGGCATTAAATGATTCATCGAGGCCGGTTAGCATTGAGACCGGCCGGGGAAAACCCTGTATTAGGCTCGTGCCTCGAGGCATTTTCGAGTATTCTATGTTTGTCATGTATCCATGGCTATCCCCTACTACTACCCGGTCGAAACCGTTCTCGAGTAGCTTCTTAGCTGTTTCAACTGCGAATAAAGTCATGATCTCTGATCCGCGGCTATACTGTGTATTACCCGGTACGAGCATTGATGCGGATGCAATACCCGGTAATCCCTCGATATCTATTGATACATAGGCTTTAAGCATGAATTACCACTCTTAAACCCCGATATCATTGAAGTTTAAGGCTATGCGTGTGATATAAGATTTATAGTTCAATCCTCCTAGTAACAGTTGCCCTGATCAGTTTTTCATCGCTACTACTAAGAGTCCCCTTCGGGTATAGTAGGAATATGGTTGCCCTATACCCAGCGCTTTGAAGAGTTCTTAGGAGTAGGTAGACTTCCTTTACATCCGATAGTATAGCTAGATCGGTAAGGTTATCAACTATAACAACGACCCTCCGCTCCTCTGAAACTTCCAATCCCTTCTTTATGAGGTAGTTTATATGTACTGCGATAGGTGGTAAGTAATAGATTTTTTCAAAACGATCCCTCCCACCCGCTTCCTCAATCCTCATCTTCTCAGGTAGTATTAAGCCCACCATCCTTGGGGAATTCTTGAAGGGTGCCCTAAGCATTAACCTGAATACTTGACTGTTCGGCTTTATAACGTATATAAAGAATATATCACCCGGATCCCTAGGTTTTAAGAGGTTCTTAATAGCGATCCTGATATACTCGCTGACCTTGATATACCCAGTCGTTGGATCAGATACATCGAATTCTATGAGGACTGGTTCCTCAACACTGATAGTTCCCTTCTCCCCCTTAGAGACTTCTTCAATAGTTATTACTGTATCGTACATGTGGATTAACGCAGTCATTACTAGTATGAATATTATTCCAAGAATCATTAAACCAGTGATTTTCGCGAAAGCATAGAAGGCTTGAACGGTGTTTGTCTCGGTAAAGTTTTCAAGGAGATCAGCCCATTCCATGAAAGCCATCGTACCACTCATAAACAATGATACATCCACGACGTCTACATAAGTGTAGTAAAGCCTGTAGGGCCATGCCTTAACCATAAAGTAATATGCTGCTATTAATGTTAGAAGTGCCGCAGCTATATCTTCACATACATAAAACCAGTCTCCATGGATTACTATTCCATTCCTCGTAGTGTCTACTATGAAAACCGTTATGGGTATAAGTGATATAAGGATCCCGTAGACGCCGTAGATTTTTTCAAATATAGACTTTACCCTAACTCTTTCACCTAGGATTAAAACGTAGTGGTAGAGTATTATCCAGAGAACAGCGAATAGCCAGAAAACCATGAAGTCGTCCAGTCCGCCTAGAATAGTATTTTTCGGTATAATGTTTGATTCCTCGAGTGCATTATATGAAACGATAATAATAGTGAGGAGCAGGATGGAAAATACGAGTTTCAATGGTTGTTCCCGTATAGATTTACGTGTTACAACCTTGAAGTGAAGTAGTCCTAGGAGGAGAGCTATTATGAGTCCAACGGATGCTATTGTTTCACCGCTAATAACGAGGGCTAGCGGTTTGGATAAATTTAACATGTGGAAATAATAAATGTTTAAAATCACACTTATTCCTGCTACTATAATATATGCTACTGATAAGTAAATTGCTACGTTTGAGCTTTCATCCATTATTTCAATTAATTTATGGTTTGAAGCCAAAATAACCACTCACTAACCATATAAT